>NZ_JBHFFD010000015.1:0-68823 GCF_043359565.1 Shewanella sp. S23-S33
AGTAAACTCCCTTGTGCTGCCGCTCGACTTGCATGTGTTAGGCCTGCCGCCAGCGTTCAATCTGAGCCATGATCAAACTCTTCAATTAAAGTTTTGTTGCTTCATCCCGAAGGAATCAGCGGCTCAATGAATCCTACTGTTTTGATTCGCTTTGCTCACTAAGAAGCATTGCGTTTCAATTCATACATTACTGTATGTACATATTACTATGAACACTCATGAAGACATTGATTTAAATTTTTGACTGCCAACCCGAAGGTTAAGCAGTTTCGATTAACTCAACACCTGTGAGTGTCCACACAGATTTCTTGTTTTATCTTGTTAAAGAGCAACTCAACCTCATAATAGAAGGTGAGTACCACACTGAGCGTCGAACGCTTCCAGTTGGCTAGGGCTGCGTATTCTACGCATTTCCCGTTTCGCGTCAAGGAGTTTTTACAAACTTTCTCAACACTCATCAATCAGTAAACTGTCACACCAAGCTGCTTAACGCTGTCTGCCGTGTCAGTGGATGCGCATTATAGGCAGTGAAACTTTTTGTGCAACCCCTATTTTAAGGAAATTTGCAGTTAATTCTAATTATCTAATCTAGCCACATCATACCCACCACTTACCCCCAAAGTTATCCACACCCTGCTCATTTTAGACTCAGTTTCAACTTAAAATGAGGTTTGATGAGCCTCTATTACTACGAATAAAGCATGGAGATTCCGTTAATTCTCGAGGCCAGATGTGGGCTCTTGATGCTACTTGTTCTGATAAATGGGCGAACGACAGATTAAAGAAACTCTTTGCCGACTTAATCAGAGATACAGGTCGTATTGCACAAAGCTGAGATTGGCCACTTGTTAGTTATGAGCTTATCTATTAAAGCTAAGTTGATTTGTCAAAAACGTCATGCACATTAAGAGTGGCATGTTCGCTTACCTATATTTAATGACAGAAAATTTAGTGGCATAGTGGCAATAATTTAGAAGCAAAAAAATACCCGCCAATGGCGGGTATTTTCTCATTCAGCTATGGCGTTAAACGCTGAGCTTATTCTTCAACAGGCGAGACCACGAACAGTAAGTCGCCTTGAGACACTTGCTGACCATTGCTGTTCAGGATGCGCTCTATACGATACTTCTTATCTTCAGGGTACAGAATCGCACTCTGACGGTTAAAGCCGGCTAAGGTCACTTGCGAGAACATCTTCATCGCTTCTGTTAGTGCTAGTGTTTGATCGACTGTGACTATGTCACCTTCTTTCACAAAATCCGCTTCACCCGGTGCAGAAGAGGTATAGAAGATACCAGCGCCTTGGGCTAACACTTTCAGTTCGTTACTTTCGCCAACACGCAGTGACTCAGTGTCTACTTCCACAGTTTCAGCGGCAGCTTCCATTTCTGCGATCAACGCAGGAATATCGAGCTCAGCCATTAAGCGTGGCAGATAGTTAGTGTCGTAAACACCTTCGTTGAAGGTACCATCTTTCAAGATCAGCTTGAGTAACGGAATGTTAGTCGCAATGCCTTTCAGCACTACACTGTCTAAATATTCGTACAGTTTGGCAATCACATCTTCACGGTTTTCACCGCGCATGATGATTTGCGCAATCAAGCTATCGTAGTATGGCGATACTTCTTTACCTGGCGCAGCAATCGAAATGATTTCCACATCTGGATGATCTGGGAACACACACTCAGTGATCTTGCCCGGATTTGGGATCAGTTGCAGTATGCCATGGCTATCGAGCGCCGCTTTCTCAGCCGTCACACGTACTTCCATCGCATAACCAATTTCTTTCGGTTCTAACGCTGCAATTGAACGGCCAGCAGCAATATCAAACTGCGCGCTAACGATATCAATACCTGAAGTCGCTTCCGTGACGGGATGCTCAACCTGCAGACGCGTGTTCATCTCCATAAAGTAGACTTCGTTCGCATCTAAGTTATAGATAAACTCTACAGTACCTGCGCCCATGTAATCGGTCGCGTCGCCTAAGGCACGGGTATAGGCCAGCACTTGTCGCTTCAGCTCATCCGGCAGCATAGTTGAGCCAGATTCTTCGACCACTTTTTGGTTGTTACGTTGAACCGAACAGTCACGCAAACCTAATACTTTCGCGTTGCCGAACTTATCACGCAGTAACTGCACTTCGATGTGACGTAGTGATGTCACATACTTCTCTAAGTACAAGTCACCGTTACCAAAGGCAGCGGCCGCTTCAGTTGCGGTTTTTTGGAATAAACCAATCATGTCTTCAGGACGTTTTACAACCTGAATACCTTTACCGCCACCACCTTGTACCGCTTTAAGCAGTACTGGATAGCCGATTTCGCTCGCCACGTTTACGGCTTGTTCAGCATTGGTCAGAATACCGTGCGAACCAGGCACAACAGGTACGTTTTGCGCTTGCGATGTCTTAATTGCGTTCGACTTGTTACCCATAGTCGTCATTGAATGCACGCTAGGACCGACGAAGTTAACACCGTTATTCACACACAATGCAGCAAACTGCGGGCTTTCTGATAGGAAACCAATACCAGGATGCAATGCATCAACCTGTTCATATTCGGCCACTTTCAGCACTGAGTATGCGTTCAAGTAACTTTCGTCCGAGGTGTTACCACCAAGACAAACTAACTTGTCAGTTTCTTTGAGCATGTCCGCGGGGACTGACGTCATATCAGGATCCGACGCCACTAATACCACATTGATATTATTGTCATGCGCCTTGCGAATAAGTTTCACCGCAGTACAACCACGGGCGTGAACCAATACTTTGTTAATTGGCTTCATTAACTTACGTGGATCGTTCTGCACGATCACTTCTTCTTCAACAGTAGCTTCAACCACTAAGGTCGACAGTGCATTGATGATCACGTCGTTAATTTTTGCCGAAGGCATTGGCATCAGAGGATCGATACCCGCTAACTGAGAGTCTAAATTGTCGCTGAATGGGTTATGGACTAAGCCCGCCATTGCGCCAGGTACTTTTGACAAGTAGTTAGACAGCGTTGCCGTTGATGGTAAGTAAGCTGGCACCACCATTTGACCTGCGAATGGCATGTTAGTACCAGACAGATAGTAAGTTTGCACCAATGGGTGAGTCACAAAACTCGCCTGCGCACCACCGGTACAGTCACCAAAACCAAACATCAGTACTGGCAATTCGTTATCACGAATAAAGCGCGTGATACGATCGTTCACCACAGCCATAGAGAATAGCGCCGCGGCGCCTTCTTTAGTCTGCATACCACCTGAACTGATAAAGCACACAACGGGTAATTTACGCTTAGCACACTCGATCAATAGTGCAGAGAATTTCTCAGCACTGGCCATATCGAATGCACCCGCTTGGAATGCGGTGTTAGACACAGCCACACCCACACGCACTTTTTGACCTTTTTCTTTAAAGTCAGCAATACCTGTGATCAAACCACATGGGCGAATGCCTTTATCTAATGCGTCTTCAATCGATAAACGGAAGCCTGGGAAGTTGAGCAAGTTAGCCGACATTTTGTCGCAGTTGATCTCTTCGAAATGGGTAAAGAACTGCTTCACCACATTTTCCCAAGTCATGTTGCCTTTACGTTTTTCGTCACGCAGCACTTTTTGGATCAATAGATCCTGATAACCCATGGTCAAGCGGTTCCAGAAGTCCTTACGACGACCGATACGCACAGGGTTGATCGCGCCAGTGTACTTGCTGGTATCGCTTTCACTATCGAAATACTCAGGCAGTAAACGCTCGAAGAAGTAAGTCAGTACCACGAATAGACTGTCGTTAAGTTGTGGGAAACCCACACTCTTCCACTGCTCTACTCGCACCAACAAATCGGCGCGGTTCGATTGACCCATAAAATACTTGAGCCACTTATAGAACTTAGCTTTGTCGTTCGAGGTATCTTGCGTCGACAATGCATGGTCAATTGACTTGTGCAACAGGTTATTCACTGAGTTACGTGACAAACTCTTCGACATCATGGCTTCTTTAGCGATTGACGCTAAGCTGCCCACAACGTTGTCATACAAGGCATTGAAGATCAGAATGTTATGGCATTGCCAAATAAAGTCTTCACGCAGTTCTTCATTTACCACCACATCCAGCACAGTCAGTTGATTCAGCTCAGGCCATTTAGCTTGAGTCACAGACTTTGGCAAATTTTCTAAGTGCTGAATAAGCCCTTTAAAGTTGTTAGCCGCATTGCTCTTCCAGCGATGATACAAAGACCAGCTGATGTTGAATAACAGCGCCTTACGTGCTTTTTTATAGTTCTCTTTTGGCTCACCCAAAATCAAACGTGTCAGCATGTTACGCTCGGTCGAGACTTCGTCACGCTTAGCGACAAAGTTAGTCCATAATTTATTCAAATCTTCGTCATAAACTAGCTTGTCAGGGTTAGACAACCAAGCTTGGAACACACGGTCTTGTTCCTGTTGAATACGTGCCAACAGATCACCTTCTGGCACGCTAGCACGTGACAGACGACCATATTGCTCTTGAGAAATAGAATGAATACGGCTACGTAGCGTTAAATAACGCAAATAGCGATAGGCGCTACCAAACAAGTTATGGTGACTGGTCGGGCTCGTTGCCACAGCCAATTCTGCGTTCAGTTCCAAAGCCATCAAGTTTTTAGATGGATTAAGGAAACGAGTTAAACTGCGATCATAATGCTCACGTAAATCTTTAGATTCACGCACAAAATTCATCGCTGCACGCTCAACCGCTTCTACGCTGCTAATAATAGCGCGGCGCAGATTGTGCTGACGCTCGTCACGATCGCCAGGTGAAAAGTCGATGATACCGTCGATACAACCTGAGGTATAAAGCTCTTCTGGTGATACACCCACAGATTTCGCACATTCTTGCCAAGATAAGTTGTACTTACGGGCAATACTTTGCAGACCTTGTGGCTGGATCGTATTGAAAATACCGTCACGCAACGACAACAGAATGTTCGCCGCCGCTAATGGAATTGCGCCACCAGAATAACCAGCACCAATTACGATACCGACTGTCGGTACGTCAACATTGGCGCTTTCTGCGATAGCTTTAGAAATTGAATGCGCTTGGTTTTGGCTGTTAGCGATTTCGCCAGCATCCGCCCCTGGGGTATCAATTAAATAGATAATAGGCATAGACAATTCGGCGAAATGACGAATTGCTTTACAAGCGGCGTAATGATGCTCAGGCATCCAAGCACCGTTAGCGGTAGTGCGTTCTTGGGCAATAAAGCCAATACGACGAGTGCGTGAACCAAAGTTCAGCTCGACCTCAGCACTGTAAAAAGAGCCCAAGTGAGTTTCCGTAATCAAACGACCTTTAAGATCGGCAATAATACGTTTTGCACCAGGACGACCTTTATCTTGGGTCGGCTGGATCACTTTAGCAACGTAACCGTCGACATCTAAAGATGCCAAGTCTTTTAAGTTTGCTTGAATAGCATCCTCATTTAAAAGACCTTTAATTTCTTCCGATAAACTCTGTTTACTGTGCTTAGGAAACAGAGAAAAATCTTTTGCCAAATGCTCGGCCTGTAAAAAAAGCGGATCGGGCGTTTGGGCTTGAGTCATGTGTTTGGGCTGATTATTGCTGGTCATCAAAAGATCCTCTGCTTAGCCTCTGAAAATTTTTAGCCAATAAATATAACTTTGTTATCCCGTCAAATGCCATTAAACTGCATAGGACGCTTTGTTCCAAATATGAGACAGTGGGAATAACATGCCAGATTTAAACGGTATGATGCTATTTGCAGCCGTAGTTAGAGCGAAGGGATTCTCCCAAGCTGCACGTGAAACCGGCCACCCAAAATCCACCATAAGTCGCAAAATCGCGCAGCTAGAAGAACAACTTGGCGTGCGATTACTACAGCGCGACACCCGTAATTTGAGTTTGACCCAAATCGGGGCACTCTTTTATCAACACTGTGATTCGATTCGCAATGAGGTAGAAGCGGCCAAGGCAGTTATCGAGAATACTCACGATGATGTGTCAGGATCATTACGCATTGCAATCCCAGTGTCATTTAGCCAAGAACTTATCGCTAACCTCTGTAGCGGATTTATGCGTTTATATCCCAATGTTGAATTGGATGTCCAGTTTACCGACAACGATATTGGTTTAGTCGGTGAAGGATATGACATAGCCATCAAATATGGCCCACTTCAATCGTCGGACTTAGTCGCAAGATTACTGTTTGAACGCCAGCCAATTTTAGTGGCAAGCCCTGCATACTTAAAACTCAAAGGCACACCCGCGACTCCAAAGGAACTCAGCCTGCACAGTGGGATTTTATTGGGGACTTCTCGCTCAGCACCAATTTGGCCACTGGGTAAAGGTTCGCGTAAAACCATGGCGAACTTTCAGCGTAAAGTGAGGGTCAACAGCCCGATAATGGTGAAGCAATTAGCCATAGATGATTTTGGCATCGCCATGTTATCCAATTCAGCCTGTAAGACCGAACTTGCTAATGGACAGCTAGTACCAATTTTACAGGAGTGGCCGATTGAACCTTTTAAGGTTTATGGGGTTTATTCGAGCCGACGCCAACTGGCCACCAACATCAGTGTCTTCTTAGATTTCTTTGTAAAACGCTTCAGCAGCCAAGAAAGCCTGCAATCCCTAATGGGTTAATGTTTCCCGTCGCATCAATGAAGCCTGTTTCAAGAAAGCCCAATAAAAAAGCCTAGATCTGAGTCTAGGCTTTCAGTATCACTGATTGATGTCAGCTAAGTAGGCCGTTTCATACGCAATTCTCGCAAGGTTTGGATACGCTATGCTTACGCGACCTAGCATGGGCTAAGGAATAACGCGTTCCCGTTTTAAGATTTCCTTAGTAATGGCTTGACGCAATGGTAAACCTGCGGCGTCGGGAATATCCATATTCATCGCAAAAAACCATACATTATCATCGAGTTCAACCCAACCTACCCACCAGCCAATGCTTGGTTCTGCTCTGACTGCATAACCGGTTTTCGCACGGATAATATAGTCAGAATTCGCTTCAGTCAGCATGGCTTGCTTAACAATACGTAAACTGCGTTCAGAAGCGTGTATCTTGTTGTGATAAAGCTTACGTAGGAAATTGATTTGCTCAGTAGCAGAAATTCGTATGCCACCATCTAACCAAAAGCTATCCAAATTTCCCGAAATATCCTCATTACCATAATCAAACGAGGCGATCATCTTCGACATACGCGCCTCACCAATTTGGCGAGCAAACTCTTGGTAGACAGGCACAACCGAATACTTCATTGCAGTAATAAGGTTATGATCACGATTCCAAGTTGCGATATCTCGACTTTTACCATCCCACTTAAAGACTTGATGCTCATCCTTCACCACGCCAAGCTCTAGCGCGATCAAACTGTTAGGAATTTTAAACGTCGATGCAGGTAAAAAACCTTGATTGGCACGTTTAAGATTATTAGTGAATCCCTGTTGCTTGTTTTCATTCCATAACACCACTACGCCTTTAGTTTGGTGCTGAGTAAAACTGGCATCCCAACTGCGGGTTTCTTGCCACTCCTTAGCTGTAGTAGATGCAAAAGTCGGCGCCACTAAGCTTGACGACACTAAAATAGACGACATCACCAGCACAGCCGATATGGTGAACAAACGCATAAAGTCTCCTTGTAGAAAAACAAACAATCCAATGAACTAAAAAAGTGATTAAGGCTATCACTTAGGGTTTTGGCAAGCCCTAGCAAACTGCTGACCAATTGTGGCAAAAAAGAGGCAAACTAGACCCTATTGCACTGTTGCAGATGGATTAATGCCAGATCCACATGATTTGTGATAGAAGATATTGGCATAAGATCACAAAGATCACTGAGCTTAACTTTATTACCCTCAGCTTGTAGTGCATACTTTTTGGCATAAGAGCCTATCCGAATGAAAAACATAATCATTATTTCCAATGAATAACGTCTAATCACTACAGGGAAGCCAAACATGTTAAAGCCAATGTTAACACTCATCCTCACCACCAGCTTAATGACTACAGCCAGTGCCGTGCAGTTATTTGGTGACGTTGAAGTTTCCCGCCTACCAGCAGCCGAAAAAACCATAGGCGACGTAGTCACTCGCTATCAAGCACTTGACGATGGTCTGGCTCAGCTGAACTCAAAGAAAAACGAAGTTGACGCCACCCAATTAGCGGCGCGCCAAGGACACAGATTGTGGCAACAAGCTGTCCGCGATGTGCAGTCAGGGCATTTTGACGACCGACCTTTATACTGGGCTCGCCTTGCCATGCTTAATAGTCTAAAAACCACCAGTGCCAACTTTAAAATGGCCGATTGGCAACAAGACATATTAATGAGTGCGGTTGAAAAAGCCTCACGGGGTTTTAGCGATATTCAATATGGTGATGTCCAAATCAAAATATTTCTCACTGGTTTCGATCCTTTCTTCCTCGACAAAGATATCACCCAGAGTAATCCTTCCGGTCTAGTCGCCCTCGCCTTGGATGGTTTTCGCTTTGAAATTAATGGTAAAACGGCACAAATCGAAACCGCTATGGTGCCAGTACGTTTTGCAGATTTTGACCAAGGGCTTATCGAGTCGCTATTGAGCCCGATTTATCGCGATCCCAAAACCCAATTTGTGTTCACCGTAAGCATGGGCCGAACTGATTTTGATATCGAACGCTTCCCTGGGCGAAATCGCAGCGCAGCGGCGCCCGATAACCAAAACGTGCTCACTGGCGGCACAAAAACCGCACCCGTTGCCCCAAAACTTAATGGTAAAGATTTTATCGGCCCCGAATTTGTGGAATTTTCACTGCCTGTTTCGGCTATGCAAGTCAAAGATGGTCAATGGAAAGTCAATGATAACCATACTGTCACTACCCTTGCCCGCGGCGAGTTTAGCGCGACGTCATTAAACGAACTGCAAAACGAAATGTCAGTCGAAGGCTCTGGCGGCGGTTATCTTTCTAATGAAATCTCCTATCGTGCCATAGTCTTGCAGCATAAGTTTAATAGCCATGCCAAGGTCGGCCACATTCACACCCCAAGAGTCAAAGGCTATGACGCCGATACTGAGCAAGCCATAGTCGAACAAGTACGCACTATGGTGATGCAAGCGACAGCGAGTTTATAGCCAAGTCACACTGGCTGAAACTGGCATTGTCAGATAGCGTTCGCTATGATGCGAACGCTTCTGATATGAACGCTTAGGCAGGCTTAATCACCGATAAGTTTTAAGCACTCAATTTTATCTTTAACCGACGAGATCCAACGCTAACCCTATGCTGAACCCCGCTGACTTACTCAATGCCTTACGCCGTCGCAGCAGTGAAGCACTTGCCCCGCTGTCAAGGTCGACGCACGCAGCCTTAGGCCAAAGCCAAGATAAGTCGCAGGTGATAACGAGTCCACCAGCACCCAATCCGACTCAGGCGCATATTTTCACCGGTTCATCACGCCCACTCTCGTCACTACAAATTCAAGTACTAGAGCGAATTGAAGCCTGTTATCAAGAGGCCGAGATATCGCTTAAGCGCACTTTTCCACGCCCAGTCACTCAATTTAGTTTAAGGGGTAAGAGTGCGGGTACAGCTCATCTGCAACAGAATCGCTTGCGATTCAATCCTGTATTGCTACGCGAAAACAGCGAGGCATTTCTGACTGAGGTCGTCCCCCACGAAATTTGTCATTTGCTGTGTTTTCAGCTTTTTGGCAAAACCAAGCCCCACGGTAAAGAATGGCAATCTTTGATGTTAACGGTATTTAAGGTCAATCCGAGTACCACACATAGCTTTAATACCACTTCAGTTACGAGTCACGATGTTGAGTATCGCTGCGCCTGTGGACCGATTCGACTGAGTATTCGCCGCCATAACAAGGTGCTGCGTGGTGAAAGTCGTTATATCTGTAAACGCTGTAAGACCCATTTAACTGCGATCTAGCGACTTTCAGCAAACAAAACCCCCACCTAAGTACGACTCAATTTGCATAAACAGCGATATTTCCCTTACCATCACGCCATAAAAGATGAGCCAAAGGCTCGCGTAGTGTTTGTTATTTTGGGATAAATTTTGAACAAAGCTTCTTTAACCATTAATTCACGGCGACTTTTGTTGTGCCTAATCACTTGGGCGGCGACCTTATCTGTGCCCGCAAGTGCCTCAGTGTCACATCCCAGCAGTTTCAGCCAAGCGAAAACCAAGTCACAGGCGCTCTACGCAGGCAGTCGCCAAGGTACTCTGCCCGCAGTTAGCTTTTACTGTGGCTGTGAAATTCAGATCAAAGGCAAATCGTGGAAACCCGATCTCGCCAGCTGTGGTTATCAAGTCCGTAAACAGGAAACCCGTGCCAACCGTATCGAGTGGGAACACATAGTCCCCGCCTGGGAATTTGGCCATCAACTCCAATGCTGGCAAAAGGGTGGCCGTAAAAACTGTGCCGATAACAGTAATGAATTTAATAAGATGGAATCGGACATGCATAATTTGGTGCCCGCAATTGGTGAGGTCAATGGCGATCGCAGCAACTTCCGATTTAGCCAATGGAACGGTAAGGCCGACCAATATGGCCAATGTGCTATGGTAGTCGACTTTAAGAATCGTCAAGCACAACCTCCCGCGAATACCCGCGGTAAGATAGCCAGAACCTACCTATATATGCAGCAGACCTATGGTCTTAAAATCGCCTCTAGCCAATTAAAATTATTTAAGGCATGGGATAAAACCTATCCAGTTGATACTATTGAGTGCAAACGTGATAACGCCATAGCGCAAACCCAAGGTAACCATAACCCCTTTGTGCAGAATGCCTGTAATGCGCCACCACAGCGTCAACAATTAGCCGAATAAGGTCGACAATGAGAGTCCCAAGAATTTATCAACCTCAGCCATTAGCCATCAATCAACAGTTGAACTTAGACGAAGATGGCGCGGCCCATATCGGCAAGGTGCTACGCATGGGCAACGGCGAACATATCAGTCTATTTAATGGTGATGGCAATGATTATCTTGCTGAAATTGTTGACGCAGGTAAGAAGCATGTCACAGTAAAACTGCTCTCCTGTGAGGCCAATTTATCTGAGTCGCCACTCAACTTGCACTTAGGCCAAGTGATTTCCCGTGGCGATAGAATGGAGTTCACCATTCAAAAATCAGTCGAGCTTGGCGTGAATACGATTACGCCGCTGTTTTCAGATCGCTGCGGTGTGAAACTCAACGGCGAACGCCTAGAGAAAAAAATTCAGCAATGGCAAAAGATCGTCGTGAGCGCCTGTGAGCAATCGGGACGCAGTCAAGTGCCCGTGGTTCGCCCAGCGATGGACTTGCACGATTGGTGCAGTGAGCCGACCTCAGCGCTTAAACTCAATTTGCATCCACGTGCCGCACACGGCATCAATGGCTTAGATTTGGCGCATACCCGCGTGCGACTATTAATTGGCCCAGAAGGCGGTTTGTCGGCGGAAGAAATCGCCATGACAGAAACCTATCAGTTTACCGATGTGTTGCTTGGCCCTAGAGTGCTACGCACCGAAACCGCCTCGCTCACCGCCATTACGGCACTACAACTCAGATTTGGTGATTTAGGCTAGACCGTCCACAGCCGCACACAGCGGTGGTATGGCACCCCATTATCCAATAAATGCTTTTTTGCCTGCAAACGGCGACAAATAAGGAACAGATTAATGATAAAACTCGGCATAGTGATGGACCCCATCAGTGAGATCAACATTAAGAAAGACTCCAGTTTTGCCATGTTAATGGCCGCGCAGGAAAGAGGTTATCAGCTGTTTTATATGGAAATGGCCGATCTTGCCATGGTCAACGGTGTGGCTATGGCCAATATGCGTCCGTTAACTGTTTTCAATGATGCAAGCAAATGGTTTGAACTCGGCGAAGCTACAGACACGCCGATGAGCGAACTCGACGTGATCTTAATGCGTAAGGACCCGCCATTTGATACTGAGTTTATCTACGCAACTTACATGCTTGAACGCGCCGAAGAACAAGGCGTGTTGATCGTTAACAAGCCACAAAGCTTACGTGATGCTAACGAGAAACTGTTTACCGCATGGTTTAGCGAATTCACGCCAGAAACGATCGTAACCCGTGATGCCAAACGTATCCGCGCTTTCCACCAAGCGAAGGGCGATATTATTCTTAAGCCACTTGATGGTATGGGCGGCACCTCGATTTTCCGCGTGAAGCAGGACGACCCAAACCTTGGGGTCATCATAGAAACCTTGACCAGCTATGGCCAACAATATGCCATGGCGCAAGCCTTTATCCCTGAGATAACCAAAGGCGATAAACGCATTTTAGTGGTCGATGGTGAGCCTGTGCCCTACGCCTTGGCGCGTATCCCAATGAAAGGCGAAACCCGTGGTAACTTAGCGGCAGGCGGAAGCGGTGTGGCTCAACCTTTATCCGACAGCGATTGGGCAATTGCCCGCGCCATTGGTCCAGAACTTAAAAAGCGTGGACTGATTTTTGTCGGCCTCGATGTCATTGGTGACAAGCTGACTGAGATCAACGTAACCAGTCCAACTTGTATCCGTGAGATCCAAGCAGCATTTGATGTCGACATCACCGGCATGTTAATGGATGCTATTGAAGCACGCATTAACACCAAAGCATAAAAATTTACCAACGAGTTTGTTGATTTAAGGCGCTTTGACATCACAAGCGCCTAGCCACTTTCTAGGGATGTGATATGAGTTTCACCAAAGCGCCATTCTTGTTACTCGGCATAGGTTTATTACTATCGACTCCGACTTGGGCCAACATAGAAACAGGTCCAACGAAAGCACCGTCGCGTCCCAAAAACATTGTCATCATGATAGGTGAGGGTATGGGACCGTCTTACACTAGCGCTTACCGTTACTACAAAGATAATCCTGACACAGAGGAAGTCGAACAAACCGTATTCGACCGTTTACTTGTAGGGATGGCGAGCACTTATCCTGCCAGTGTCAGTGGTTATGTTACCGACTCAGCCGCGGCAGCTACAGCGCTCGCCACTGGCGTTAAATCTTACAATGGGGCGATTTCGGTCGATACCCAAAAGCAACCGCTGCCGACCATACTCGAAAAAGCCAAATCCCTTGGCCTCAGCACAGGTGTGGCTGTTACATCCCAGATAAACCACGCCACGCCTGCAGCCTTTTTAGCCCACAACGAGAGCCGTAAAAACTACGACGCTTTAGCACTCAGCTATCTAGAAACCAACGCCGATGTATTCTTAGGCGGTGGTCAAAAATACTTTACCCCTGAACTATTAGCGCAATTTAAAGCCAAGGGTTATCAACATATTACTCGTTTTGAAGACCTCGCCAGCATCACTCAACCTAAAGTGCTGGGCTTGTTTGCCGAAGTCCAATTACCTTGGGCAATTGATGAAAAAGATGCGAAAAAACTCAGCACTTTAACCCAAAAAGCACTCAGTTTACTGTCGCAGAATGACCAAGGTTTTGTACTGTTAGTCGAAGGAAGCCTCATCGACTGGGCGGGTCACAATAACGACATAGCTACAGCCATGGGTGAAATGGATGAATTCTCCAATGCCATTGAAGTGGTTGAGCAATTCGTGCGTGAACATCCTGATACCCTGATGGTGATCACCGCCGACCATAATACCGGCGGCCTATCGATTGGCGTCGATGGAAACTACAACTGGAACCCTGAAATCCTACGTAACATTTCAGCCAGTACCGACACATTAGCCTTAGCCGCCATCAGCGGTGAACAATGGCAGGCCGATCTTGCCCGCGGTTTAGGTTTTGAGCTCAACGAAGAAGAAATCGCAAAATTAACGGTCGCCAGAATGCAAGGGTTAGAAACCATAGCGGTTGCAATTCGCCATGTTATTGATAAGCGAACTGATACGGGTTGGACAACCGACGGCCATACAGGCACAGACGTACAAGTGTTTGCCGCAGGTCCCGCATCTGAGCTGTTTAACGGCCATCAAGACAATACTGATATCGCCAATAAGATTTTCAGCTTATTGCCAAAACCGAAGAAACCTAAGAGCTAAGCGTTGATCGATTCCGTTCATTAAAGGCAATCACATAAGGCAACCGCATAATGCAGTTGCCTTTTTTATTGGGTCTTTTTATTAGGGATTTTATTAGGTCTAGCGCAGTGATTCGATGCAAACTGGCTCGGGCGTGAATAACGGGTATAATGCCCACACTTAAGTTTATAGGTGCCTATAACTGTGTTAACTAATCCATCGCAAGTCATTATTCGTAATCAAGACAGCCTAAGCCAACATAAGGTGTTAGTGCTCAATCATGAAGCCGATCTACTGCCAAAAGCCCTGCTCGATGTCGCGGCCTCGGTCGATGCCCTCGCCTTGGATTATCACCATTATTTACACTTAGCGCCGCACGCGAATTCAAAACTGCGTTGCTACTTCGGCCACGAACTGCCACATCAAGACCCAATTAAACCTGAAAAGTACGATACGGTTATCGTTTATTTCCCCAAGGCTAAACCCCTCGCACCTTATCTATTTAACCTCGCCGCCAGCCATCTTGTGCCTAACGGCCAACTGTTAGTGGTTGGGGAAAACAAAGGCGGCATTAAGTCTTTAGTTAAACTCTTGCCTGAGTATTTTGCGACGGGGATGAAGCTCGATAACGCCCGCCACTGCCTGCTGTTTGGTAGCAATTTAGAGGGCAGCGCCCCGGCAATGAAACTTAGCGACTGGGTCAGTCAGTATCAACTCACAACGCCGCAAGGCGAGATCAGTATCTGTAATTTAGTCGGGGTATTTAGCGAAAAACGGTTAGATCTCGGCACTGAATTATTATTATCACACCTACCAACACTCTCGGGCAGAGTGCTCGATTTTGGTTGCGGCGCAGGCGTGATCACCGCAGCTCTACTAAAAGCACAACCGAGCCTATCCCTAGAATGTGTTGATATTAATGCCATGGCGTTAGCTTCTTGTGAACTCACCCTGGCGGCCAATGGCATGACAGCAAAAGTGTATCCATCCGATGGGCTCGCGCAAACCACAGGAAAATTTAACGGCATTATCTCTAATCCGCCGTTTCATGATGGCCTCGCCAGCACCACCAGCATAGCGCAGAACTTTGTCACCGATAGTGCTAAGCAATTACAACATAATGGTATTTGGCAAATAGTCGCCAATCGCCACCTGCCCTATTCCGATATTATCGCCGCCGAATTTGGCCAATTGAAAGTGGTTGCCGATAACAACAAGTACAAATTGTATTACTTCCAGCACAAATAGCTGTTTGATTAATAACGCGCAGATGCTTTCGCAGAAGCGCGTTATTGTCGACACCAGCCACTCACTCTTATCCCAATCCCTGTTTGTTTGCAGATAAAACCTCACTTTCATCGTGTTACAAAATTCAATATTGTGATCTGCCGCATGCCAGCGATTCTGACAATCTCTCACTTATAGTCACTCAATAGCCGTTCCTAACATAGGGATTCGATTTAAAACATCAAAATAATGGTTAAACCTAAAATCAATATAAGTTGTGGTTTATTCAGTAATTTTTGTTATAAAACCAGAGATAACACTGATTATAAGACTCAATTTTTTATAAAAAACTATTTTAAAATTCACTCATAGACCATTAACAACAAAATGACAACATTTGCTGATTTTGCAGCCAAAAAGGCTTCTTTACCCTAAGTTTCTACTGTTATACTCAAAACAGCTTCTTAACAAGAATAAAACGCAATTACTAGGAATGCCCCTATGCTGGACCCTGAACTCATAGAGCTAAACAGCGATAAGACAAAAGCTGAATTGCGCCTGATCCCTAATGTCCATGGTCCAGTCACCCATGAAGACATAATGCGCCTGTTGTCTTTACCTGAATTCGCCGCCCTGTTTCCGCTAGAGCCAGCCATTACTAAAACCGTCGCTAAAATCAACTCTCTTTGTAATCAAGACGATGGAAAATTTGAGCTCTATACTACTTTGGCCGAACGTCGCGATGGCAGCATAGCTATCGAGATTAGTCCCGATAAAATGCAAGCCAGTCTTAAACTTACCGCAGCATGGGGTGGTAAACAGATAGATTTGCCAGAGATCCTCACTCACCTCAAAAAAAACAACGTCTGCATGGGGCTAAGCAAACTCAAAATTCAAGCTCTACTAAAGCAACTCAGCACACTCAAGCCAGGGGAAATCTGCCAAAGTGAAATAGCCCAAGGCAAAGCCCCTGTTAATGGACTCAATGCGGTATTAGAACGCAAAGTATTCCTTGCGCGGGAGCGCTTGCTTCAGCCACAAGAGCGCGAAGATGGCAGTGTCGATATGCGCAATTTAGGCGCAATGATCGTTGTTAAAGCCAATGATCTCTTAATGGTTAAACATTTAGCCACCGAAGGCACTCCGGGCTACAACATCAAGGGCGAAGTTCTTAAACAAAAACCAGGTAAGGATGCCGTGCTTCAAGCGGGTACAGGCACAGCTTTTCATCCCAAAGATCCCAATAAGCTGATCGCCACAGTGCCAGGGCAACCCGTCGAAACCCGTACAGGTATGAATGTCGATGATGTACTGCAACTTAAAGACGTCGACATCAGCACAGGCCATGTTACCTTCAAGGGCAGTATTTTAATCACAGGTGATGTCCACGAGGGCATGATAGTTAAAAGCTCAGGCGATATTACCGTGATGGGGTTTGTAGACTCCGCCACCCTTGAAGCAGAAGGTGATGTCACTGTGAGTAAAGGCATCATTGGCCGCCAGATTAAAGCCAATGAATACTCTACCAATATCTATTCTCAAGGGCAGATCAGCGCCCAATTTGTGCAATATTCTCAATTAGTTGCCAAAGGAAATATCTTAGTCACTAAACAGTTGCTGCACAGTAATACCAAAACCGCCGGCAGTTTAACGGTCAGCGATCCTAGCGGTCGTCGTGGTGATCTGGTTGGCGGAGTTGCACACGCTGAAAAAGGCATCACGGCGGTTGTCATAGGCGCAACGGCAGGGACTAAAACTGACGTTTACTGCGCAATGGGACAGGCTGAACTCAAGCAAGATCTCAAGCTACTCGATGAGAGTGTTAAAGCTATGGTCGTCGCCAGTTTAGATATCGAGGCTCGCCTCAATAAACTGCCCCCCAAGTCAGAATGGCAAGCTGACGCGGTTATGATTGAGCAAATCAAGATGATGCTTGATGAAAAGAATCGCATCATGGACGAACGTACCCGTGAAGAGCTTGAATTCGATACCTTTAAACAAGAAGTCGAAGGCTACTACGAAAAATACCGTATCGAAGTGCTTAAACACGTATTCCTTAACGTTGAGCTGCATATAGGTCCAGCAAATCACCGTACGGCACGTGAACACGGCACTTGTTGTATTGCCAATGTTAATCAAGAGATTAACTTTGACTATAACGCCAAAGCCAAAGCTGCACCGAGCATATAAGGTTCACTAGGGTCCTTAACGCCAGTGCTGAGGCGGCTTTCGCTCGGTAGCCAAACCTCTGAACTCGTTCTGGCCTCTATCTATCTTCTCCAAGCGTGGCATACTGCTCACAGATAAACGCACGCAGCAGTATGCCAAGTCACCTTCTTGCTAAATCCTAATCCTTGTCTACTGCCGCCGATTGATCTCAGAGAATACCTCAGAGCCCATTTTAAACTTCCTAAGGATCTGAAATGACTAGCGTTAAGATGTCCAGTATTGAATGGCCAGCGATTGTAAAACTGACTCAAAATGACGAATTACTTTACCTAGAACATCAAAGAGATTGGCTCGAACTGGCCTGTCTCTATCAGCATCACTTCATCGAAACCGATCAATTATTAGACTCCAAAGGGCAGCGATACCTTATCAGTGCCTGTCCACAAAAAATCCATGAAGATCCTGTTGGCGAATTACCTCGATTACTGCGCCAAAAACAGGATTTACCACTCAATGAATTTATCAAATGGGTTCAAAATCATGCCCAAGCACTAGGACAATGTTGTGTTGCTAAACTGGCTTTCACGACAATTGCCCAAGGAATCGAAATTGTTCGTACCCTCGATGAATAAACAGCAAACACATGATAAGCCATAATAAATGGCTATCAATGACTCAGTTAATCAATAAAAAACAATATGACCTTAAAAGCTAATATCCTCATAATCAATTCACAGGCATAATTTGCCGCGGTGCAACAGCGCTAAGCCAGACGGTAAAGCGCTTAAGATGCACTCCAAAATAACCGTTTTCTGCGTCGACTCAAGGGATGACGTTTAAGTTGGCACTAAATATACAAATAGATGGAACCGAAATTGGAACTACTTAAGATTGACTGCTTAGGCAAACAACTGCGCTTAGAAGGCTCGCTCGCGGGCTGGCAACAACTCTACTGGGACAACACCTTAGTCTCACAAAAAGAAGCTTCCGTCGATAATGGCGGCCTCAAAGTCCATGTCTTTGAGCTCACCCACCACAGCAGCCCATTGGTGACAGAAAGTGGTGAGCAAGCCATCGCCATAACAGAAGCTAAAATCCAAGTTCGCCTCGAAACCGATCTCGTTTGGCAGCCTTTCCGCCTCGATTACTGCTTGCTGATGGATGACAAGATTATCGACCAAGGGCGACGGACAGAGAAAGATATCGAACGCCAAACACCAGAAACGCCCATCGTTAAGCAGCAAAAAATCAGCATGATAGGACTCGCCTCCCTCGGCTTTAAGCTGTTAAAAAGCGCTAAAGTCATAAAGGTAGTGTTAGCGGGCGCCAGTGTTGCCGCTTATTCTTGGCTATTCTCCTTCCAATTCGCCCTCGCACTTATCGCCTGTTTGGTATTTCACGAATATGGCCATATTCGCGCAATGAAATATTTTGGGATGAAGACCAAAGGGATTTACCTTATTCCCTTTATGGGCGGACTCGCGCTCTCCGATGAGAAAATTAATACGCGTTGGCAAGATGTGGTGATTTCTATCATGGGACCGACCTTTGGGCTCTTGATGTCCATCGCTTCCTTGATTGCTTACCACGCAACGGGTAATGTGTTTTTTGCTGGCCTTGCCGCCTTTAATGCGCTGCTTAACCTATTTAATTTATTGCCTATTCTGCCACTCGATGGTGGCCATATTTTAAAGAGCATCAGCTTTTCGATGAACAGCATTATGGGCTTGGTCGCCTGCGCCGCTGGTGCCGCTTTTGGTGTGTATATCAGCTACACCTTAGGCTTAGCGCTATTGGGCTTCTTGCTGTTGATCGGTAGCTTAGAAATCATCTTCGAGTGGCGCACTCGCCATCAAAGCCACCTGCTGCCATTAGACAGATACGGGCAAATCTTCTCGGTTATTTGGTACTTGCTCACGGTTGGTGCCTTAGTCGGCATCATCTGGCACTTAGCGGGAACGGGCGATGATATGCTCAGCTTGCCGCTGCAAATATTACGCAGCTAATCCGCTTAACGGCTAAGCACAGCGCAAAGGCACTAGCACTCAGAGACTTGCGCTTGCCTGAGTTATATAAAAACGAAAAACCGCTATTAATAGCGGTTTTTTATTTTTCTGTCGCGCTGTGATGCTTTTACAAAAATGCGCTATTCCTTTGCCAAAGGCGGAGCGATATCGCTGCCGCCAAGGGCTTGATAAAGCGTCGCTTGGGCGGTGAGTTGGTTATAGCGATTCTCGAGTAAAGCCGCCTCGGCGCTGCGACGATTCTCTTGGGCATCAATCCAATTCTGAATACCGATAGCGCCATTGCGGTACTGGCTCTCATAAATGGCTTCAACGGCTGCCGCGGCACTGAATTGCTGCGCCAATTTCTCCCCTTGATAGCGATATTGCTGCTTAGCCGAAATCGCGTTATCGACATCTTCAAAGGCGGAATAAAGCGTCTTGCGATAATTCACCACTGCGGTTTGATAATCGATATCGGCAATGTCATTATTGATTTGCATTTGATTCCACTGCAAAAAGGGCAAGACTAGCCCTGCGCCTAAACTGCCAACGGGATTGCGTAACAACTCTTTTAACTCAGAGGTCGACTCCCCAACACCGCCGGTTAAACTCAGGCTTGGGAAATAACTCGCATAGGTCGCATCTTTACTCGCCAAGGCGGAGCGCAGTTGATACAAGGAGGCCTTCACATCTGGGCGTCTCACTAACAAATCTGCGGGTACACCCACGCTAACGTCCGGCACCGCCATATCGGGGAGCTGTTTAATCTCAACCCAAGTTCCCCCTGAGGCTAAACTCTGCGCAGGAACAGCTGCAGGTGCCTGATTCAGTAATATCGCGAGAGCATTTTTAGCCACAGTTAATTGCTGAATAAGCTGGCTATGAGCAGCCTCTTGTCCCGCCATACTGCGCTGAGCTTCGAGCACATTCACTTGCGTCACGGCCCCAGAATCATACTGCCTTTGGGTTAATGCCAGCGTTTGCTGACTGTACTCGATACTCTTTTGGCTTAAATCAATCCGTTGATTTAAATAACCTATCTGCCAATACAAGGATGCGGTGGTCGCCACTAGGCTTTGGGTGGTACTTTCTCTATCTTCGGCGCTCGCCAGCGCAGCCCATTGAGCTTGGTCGATATTGGCCGACACTTTGCCCCACAAGTCCACCTCATAACTCACGGACAATTTCGCTTGATAACTCTTAGTCGCATCGCCACCCTCAAATGGCTGATTACGGGAAGCGTCAAGGTTTGCCGATAACTGTGGGTATAGATCATCCCGCGTTAGCCCTGCCTGCAAGCGTGCTTTACGCAGCGTTAAGGTCGCCAGGGTTAAGTCATTGTTAGTGATCAACACTTGGCTGACCAGCTTATCGAGCTCGGGCTGATGAAACTGCTGCCACCAAGGGTCGACTTTTACTTGCTCGTTCACTGTGGTGTGTTGCCACTGTTCTGGAATTGCCAATGCAGGCGGTTCAAAGTCTGAACGCATAACACTGCCGCAGCCACTTAGCAAAGCGATTCCCAAAGCCACGCCTACAGCAATAGTACTGCTACGAAGCGAAAATGGCTGATTAAAAAGTTTAGTATTCATGGTGTTATTACTCTCTGGCTAATGCATCAACGGGATCTAACTGCGCCGCATTGCGGGCGGGTAAGAAACCAAATAGCACACCAATTAAGGTCGAACAGGCAAAGGCGGCAACGATGGAGGTGGTGGAATAAATCATTTGGAAACTGCCTCCCGTTTGAGCAAACACCACGCCAATCAAGTAGGACAAGGCGATGCCTAAGGTGCCACCGCACAAACACACTAAAATGGCTTCGATAAGGAACTGGCGCAAAATATCACTCTGGCGCGCACCCACCGCCATACGAACACCGATTTCACGGGTCCGCTCAGTCACAGACACTAACATAATATTCATCACCCCAATTCCGCCAACGACAAGGGAAATCACCGCGATAGCCGAGATCAGTAAGGTCATGGTTGCTGTGGTTTTTTCGATGTTCTGCCTAATGGTATCGGTATTGATGGTGAAGAAATCTTGCGTGCCGTGGCGCATTTTAAGCAGCGCGATAATGCCCTGCTCCGCCGCGTTACTCGGCACAGTTTCATCGAGTCGAACGGTAATGCCATCCAAATAATTTTTACCCACCATACGGCCAGAAACTGTGGTGTAAGGCACCCACACATTAAGCGCATCGCTGTTACCAAAAGCACTTTCTTTGGGTTGAGTCACACCTATGATACGTACGGGTAAATCTCCGAGGAAAATCACTTGCCCTATCGCCGAGTTATTGTCGGCAGCGCTGTTAGGAAAAAGCTCCTTACGGGTGTTGTCATCAATCACCGCATCTTGGGCGAGCGATGCGACACTTGCATCATCCCAAAATTGGCCCTGCGCTAACTCGTACCCTCTTACACGGAAAAACTCAGGCCCCACACCATTCACCGATGCCGATACCGCTTTATTACCAAAACGAACCGTTGCAGTAGAGCCAATGCTTGGCGTCACGCTATCAACATAGGGCAGATTTTTAAGGGCATTGGCGTCCGTTGCGGTTAAGGTGCGCACCCGCGCCGAGCGTCTATCGCCAAAACCAGAACCGGGGCGAATATCAATCGTGTTAGTCCCCATCGAACTGATACTTTTGAGGATGGCCTGCTGCGAGCCTTCACCTAAGGCCACCACAGAAACCACAGAGGCGATACCGATAATAATCCCGAGCATAGTCAAGAAGGTACGTAACCTGTGGGTCGACATCGCCACCAGCGCCATTTTAAGTGCTTCGACATATCTGTCCCACGAAGCCACCCGCGCACGCGAGCCATCTTTTGCTGCCACTGCACCGTTAGGCTTTTGTGACGCCGTATTTTGTAACGTTGAGCTTTGCGACGTCGAGCTTTGCGGCTTAGCCGTCTGTTTATCCTGACTGCGCTCATCGCTGATGATCACGCCGTCTTTGATTTCGATAATGCGGTCGGCATATTGGGCCACGTGCATATCGTGGGTCACGATAATGATGGTATGACCGTCGCTGTGCAGCTCCTGCAACAGCTGCATCATTTCTTCACCACTGTGACTATCCAGCGCACCAGTCGGCTCATCGGCAAGGATCACATCGCCGCCATTCATCAAGGCGCGCGCCACACTGACCCGCTGCTGTTGACCACCACTGAGCTGATTGGGTTTATGGTCGAGCCTGTCGCCAAGGCCTAAACGCGTTAACAAATGCTCGGCTCTGTCTTTACGAACCGTGCGTTCTCTACCCGCATACACGGCGGGCACTTCGACGTTGCCTATGGCGGTCAAATCGCCCAGTAAATGATAACGCTGAAAGATAAAGCCAAAGTGCTCGCGGCGCAGCTGCGCTAACTCATCCACGTCCATCGTTGAGGTATCTTGGCCATTGATACAATACGCGCCCTTTGACGGCTTATCTAAACAACCAAGAATGTTCATTAGGGTCGATTTACCCGAGCCAGAAGCGCCTACTATCGCCACCATCTCGCCACGGCCAATCGACAGGTTCACATCTTTCAGCACAGTGAGTTGCTGCTCACCCGCCTGAAAAGTGCGATAACAACCTGAAATTTCAAGTAATGCCGTTGTCACTGTTAAAACCTCACGCTAGGTGGACGACGGAATTTGCTGCTGCCATCATCGGCGGACGGCATGCCAAGCACGACCTGATCGCCTTCTTTCAAGCCCGCGATGATTTCGGCATTGATTTTGTTGTTGATCCCAACCGTGACATCCACATATTGCACTTGGTTATCGACTAGTACAGGCACTTGATATTGCGGGCCACTGCGGGCTTTAGGCTCGCCAGACTTAGCCTCTGGAGACGCTGATTTCTCCCTCGGCTTTATACGTAATATTTGCGCAGGCACTAATAGCGCATCATCGGCCTTAGCTAACACTATGGACACCTGCGCCGTCATGCCGATACGCAAGGTGCGGTCTGGGTTTTCAACATCGAATAACCCATGGTAATAAATGGCGTCTGAGTCGCTAGAGCTCATATTGCTATCGTCGCCATCCATCGAAATCGGTCCAGGTTCAATCGCCCTCAAGATGCCACGGTAGGGATGATTCGGCTTACCAAGAACCGTGAAATATACGGCTTGACCCGGATGGACATTGACGACATCGGCTTCGGAAATCTGTGCTTTTACTGTCATGGTATCCAGCTGCGCCATTTCCACTATCGTCGGCGTCGTTTGATTAGCGTTAACGGTTTGCCCCACTTCCACCGCCGAATACACCACAGTGCCATCCATCGGCGCGGTGATTTTGGTATAACCTAAATCGATTCGGGCACTGTCGACGTTAATCTCAGCCTGTTGTTTTTGCGCTTCTAATTGCTCAAGCTCGGCTTGATAAACCGTTAAATTAGCATCGGCCACTTCATAATCGGCGCGGGAACTTGCCTTATCGGCAAGCATTTGCTGCTGGCGGCTGAACTCCAACTTGGCTTGGCGGATCTGCGCCTGTTTGGCGCGGAACTGGGCATTGATACTCTTGAGTGATGCGAGGGCATCCTTCAAATTATTCTGCTGCGCTAGACTGTCAATTTGAGCAATTAAATCGCCTTTCTTTACTTCATCCCCCAGTGCCAGCGGCAAACTTAAGATTTGCCCCGATACCTGCGCGCCCACACTCACCAGTTTGGATGCCTGCAACATGCCATTGGCCAGCACTGAGTTTTCGATATCGCCACGGCGCACCGCTTCTGTCACATAGGCAGGTGCCGTTTCAGGCTTATGCCACATAAAATAAGCACCGCCACTCAGGAGGATTAAGCCGCTTAACGCGAGCAGCAATTTACGCTTTGAGGATTTTTTCATCGGTATTGTCGTGTCCATCAATGCTAAAGACAGCAAGCATGCATCTTGCTAGGGAACTGAAATTGTTCCAACAGTATATAGAGTTAGCCAAAGACAGTAGACGAAGGAAGTGTCGTTAACAGGTAAAGATTTGCAAATATCTGTGTAGAAATTTGCATGCCAAGTACGGCTGAGTAGTGCTTAGGCAGCGATGCCGATTTAGCGCGATACCAAATCGTTAGGTGATAAATTGTCGGGGTCTATATTTTACAGCCGTATAATTTAAGCAATACTCGTTATTCTTCGCTTAATTATTTTTCAATAAAAATCAACGTCGTGTTTGCAAACAAAAGAAACCATTAGATTCCCCACCAACCCATTGCGAAAACAATAACACCAAGTCACAGGCCATCCCCAGTGAATAACCCAATGATTAACCGAATTAATCACTCCATCCGGCTAATTCATGCTGGCGAGGATCACCTGCGTGGCATCAAAACAGGCGAAACATGGTTCGCCGACAGCCAACGCCTGCGTTTGAGTCAGTGGCATCACTGAATAGATGATGTCTTTACCATCAATATCTATAGCTAATTCGGCCTTACCACCAAGTTCAGTCACGCTCAGCAAACGGCCGCTGAGGCAATTTTGCCCATCTACTTCGCAAGCATGAGTCGTCGCCAGTACAGCGGGCGCTTTAAACAGTAACAACACAGATTTATCCATGGCTAACTGCAAGCGTTCGCGGCTCGAATGGGTCACTGAAATCTGAATCTGTTGCCCGCCCGCTAAGGTCACGCTGATTTCGTCATTTAATCCAAATGAATCAATGCCATTGATACGACCCGTTAACTGATTACGGGCGCTAGTATTGAGTGAGAAATGCGCCATCACATCCAATAAACTGTGCATGTCGACGGACTCATCAAGCAAGGCGGCCAAGGCCATTGCTTGTACTTGGGAGGTGATGGAATACACCTTGAGCAAACGCTCGCCAAATTCGGTGAGTTTCGCGCCGCCACCGCCTTTGCCGCCCTTTTCGCTACACACTACGGGTTCGGGCATAGCGGTGTTCATCTCATTGATCGCGTCCCACGCCGCTTTATAGCTGATCCCCGCAAGCTTGGCGCCTTGGCTGATCGAGCCGGTGTTGGCGACCTGCTCAAGCAGGCTTATCCGCCTAGGATTGGCGAAGGGCTTATCCCCGAGGGAAAGCGTAAGTAATGCATGTAAATCCATCGTTTATCCCGCACCCAAGTCTGACTTGAGTCCTATTGTCCTTCATCGTCTTGAGGATACCAATAAGATTGCCGAGATATTTCAGCGAATCAATACCATTAATCCGCAAGAAACCGCACACAGATCACTAATTGATTGTTTAGGGCTTGAATGATCGATATGTATATTGGTATATATCGATCACTTTTTATCACGGAGGAATACAATGAAATCCATTCACCTTAAGCAATTACTGCGTTTTACCACGGCTTCATTATTCACAATGGTACTGACATCTAGCCCAATTTTTGCGGCAGACAATGAGCAAGTGACTGTTTTTGCAGCGGCATCGCTCACCAATGCCCTTAACGAAATCGGCCAGCAATATGAAAAAGAACACCATACTAAGGTGGTCTTCTCCTTCGCCTCTTCTTCAACACTGGCAAAACAAGTGGCTAATGGTGCGCCCGCAGATCTGTTTGTCTCGGCCAATCAAAAGTGGATGGATTATCTGGTCGATGCTAAAGCGGTCGATGTTAACAGTCGTAAAACCTTACTAAAAAATACCTTGGTCTTGATTGCCGAGAAAAATAGTCCCATCACAGAAGTGGTGCTCAATGGCGATTGGGATATTAAAACCGCATTAAAAGGCGGCCGTATGGCTGTTGGCGACCCTGATCATGTGCCCGCTGGACAATATGCCAAGCAAGCCCTCGAAAACCTTAAGCTATGGCAAGTCGCAGAGCCATTACTCGCCCGCGCTAACAATGTCCGCGCCGCCCTCGCCTTAGTCGAACAGGGTGAAGCACCGCTAGGCAT
Source organism: Shewanella sp. S23-S33 (assembly GCF_043359565.1). Classification (NCBI taxonomy): domain Bacteria; kingdom Pseudomonadati; phylum Pseudomonadota; class Gammaproteobacteria; order Alteromonadales; family Shewanellaceae; genus Shewanella; species Shewanella sp. S23-S33. The sequence goes on from NZ_JBHFFD010000015.1 coordinate 26,246, forward strand.
AGTGTATTCAACCGATGCGAAAGTCGCCCAAAAGATCAAAATCGTTGGCACCTTCCCAGAAACGAGTTACAGCCCAATTGAATACCCTATCGCCTTAGTCAAACAAGAATCGACTGCAAGCGCCAAAGCGTTCAATGAGTATCTGCAGGGCCCAAGCGCAAAAAATGTGTTTGAGAAATATGGCTTTGGAGTGAATTAGGGTGCTGAGTGGTTCTTTGTTAAGCGGCTCTCTGCTAAGTGGCTCTCTTTTAAGCGACTATGAAATTGCCGCACTACTACTCAGTTTAAAGGTGTCATCCGTTGCCGTTATCACCAGTTTACCCTTGGGCATTTTATGCGCTTGGGTGCTGGCCAGAGTCGAGTTTCCTGGCAAGGCTATATTTGACAGTGTGCTCCATCTACCACTGGTGTTACCGCCCGTGGTAGTGGGTTACCTCTTGCTGATCAGCATGGGCCGCCAAGGTTTTATCGGCCAGTGGTTATTTAATTGGTTTGGCATCAGTTTTAGCTTTAGTTGGCGCGGTGCTGCCCTCGCGGCGGCGATAGTGTCATTCCCGCTGATGGTCAGAGCCATACGCCAATCCTTTGAAACTGTTGATATTCGACTCGAGCAGGCCGCACGCACTTTAGGTAGCAGTCGATGGCGAGTATTTCTCACCATCACACTGCCGCTCACCTCTCCAGGGATAGTGTCAGGCATGATTATCGCCTTTGCTCGCAGCCTAGGGGAATTTGGCTCGACTATTACCTTCGTTTCTAATATTCCCGGTGAAACTCGTACAATTCCGCTCGCCATGTACTCTTTTATTGAAACCCCAGGGGCCGAATATCAGGCCATGCGTCTATGCATTATCTCGATAGTGATCGCACTAGCATCTTTACTCACCTCTCAATGGCTGAGTAAAAAAGCCCTGCAGAGGACGGCAAGCGTATGTTAACAATCAATATTGAAAAACGACTCGGACAACTGCAACTGAAAGTCGATACCCAATTGCCATTGCAGGGCGTGACAGCCGTTTTTGGCCGCTCGGGTGCGGGTAAAACCTCACTAGTGAACCTACTTGGCGGGCTTTCGACCCCAGATAGCGGTGAAATCCGCCTCGGCGACAAACTGCTTTATCAACAAGGCAAAGTGAACCTTCCCCCAGAGAAGCGCCAAATTGGCTATGTATTTCAAGAAGCACGACTGTTCCCGCACTATAGCGTGAAGGGCAATCTCAACTATGGTATGCGTACAGCTAACCCAGTCTTGTTCGATAGAATTGTGCAACTACTAGGGATTGAAAAACTCCTCAGTCGTTATCCCAGCACGCTATCGGGCGGTGAAAAACAACGGGTTGCCATTGGCCGTGCCCTGCTGACATCGCCCGATATGCTGTTGATGGATGAACCGCTAGCGTCACTCGATTTACCCCGTAAACGCGAGTTGCTGCCCTACCTGCAAACCTTATCGCAGGAACTAAAACTGCCGATAGTGTATGTGAGCCACAGCCTAGATGAGATCTTACAACTGGCGGATTATATGCTGGTGCTGCATCAGGGGAAATTGATCGCCCAAGGGGCCTTAAGTGAAGTGTGGAATAGCGAGCAAATGCGCCCTTGGGTGCCATTGCAGGAACTCAGCTCACTCCTCAGTGCAAAGGTCGCCGACAGACATCCCGACTACCCCATGACTCGACTCGTGATGGATGATGGAAACTATTTGTGGGTAAGTGGCTACCTGGCTGAAACGGCAAAGAAACTCAAAGTGCGTATTCAGGCAAATCATGTCTCGGTTTGCACTGAGCTCCCCAAAGGCTCAAGTATCCGCAACCTGCTAAAGGGAGAAATTAAAGAGTTATACCCCAGTGATAACGGCGAGCAAATCCAATTAAAAATCGCCCTAGGCCGTGATGAACTTTGGGCCAACATCACCCCTTGGGCCTGCGACGAACTGCAACTCACTCATGGAAAAGCGATTTATGCACAAATCAAAGGCGTGACTATGACGCAAATGGATATCGCCGAATCCCACTAGCTCAACCTAGAGCACCGAGCGAAAACCAAATTTCAGGCACAAAAAAACCGACTCTAGGTCGGTTTTAGTTCCTTCATCAGAAGGATTTGGTACCAGTGGCCAGACTCGAACTGGCACGCTTTTAAGGGCGGGGAATTTTGAATAGAACGCTTGTAATATCACTATTACTTTTCATATAGTTACGACACAAGTACAAACTTTGCAAATTCTTTGCAAAATAGCATCAGAATCAGACCATGAGCAAACAAGTCGAACGGCATGACATTTCAGACGAATTATACGTCTATAAACAAGATAACAGCGAGCGTTGGTATGCCCGCATCAAAGTGGCTGGTAAGTGGCACTCTAAAGCCACCAAGCAGAAAGAAAAAGAGAAAGCCATTGGTATGGCCTATCGGATTCAAATCGAATACCAATTTATGGCAGACCGTAATCAACTGGTGAGTTCCAAGCGCTTTCGTGATGTGGCTGAAAAAACCATTAATACCATGGCAGATATTATCAAAAAGGAGAAGGACAAAGACAAAGACAAAAATCACAAGTTTACGACCTACATTCAGGTGCTTCGCAAGTACCATATCCCCTTCTTCGATCGCACTTTCATCACTTCGATTAATAATGAAAAGCTGCGTGATTTTGATGAATGGCGTGAAAAGTTACTTGGCCGGAAACCCGCAAAATCAACGCTACTGAACCACAACGCAGCCCTGCAATTAGTGTTTAAGGAAGCCGTAGATTGTAAGTGGATGCTGGCAGCACAAGTCCCCTCACTATCTACCAAAGGGGTTGAATCACAACGTCGCGCGCATTTTTCACCAGAGGAATACGACAAAGCATTCGATGCTGTATATCAGCTTGAGCAAAACAGCCGTAAAGAGAAAACCCGCCAAATTCGTGAGCTACTGATGGACTATATGGAGTTTGCGGTGAACACAGGTATTCGACCAGGAACAGAAATGGAAAGCCTGACATGGGGTGACATCCACATCGATACCAATGAGCACAATATTATCTTCTATATCACTGTGACCAAGGGGAAAACAGTCAAACACACGGGCGTCCGAGAAGTGGTTTGCCGTGATGAAATTTTCTCCAGCGTTCAAGAGTTACGAGAGCGTTTCCCAAACAGAAAGCCTTCTGACAAGCTGTTTCGCTTAGTCGACGGAAGTGAAACCAATGAACTCGGTAAAGCCTTTGATAAAGCGATAAAAGCGGCAGGTTTAAAGTCATCACCCCATGGCGTTAGAACACTTTACTCATTGCGCCATACCTACATTACTTGGCAACTGATATCAGGTAACGTCAGCATGGAAGTATTGGCTAAACAATGTGGCACTAGCATTGCCATGATTGAACAGCACTACAGCCACGTGACGCCGAAGATGTACAGTAAAGAGCTGTCGGGTGTTGACCTAGGCAAAGGCAAAGCTAAATCCAAAGTAAGAGCCAAAAGAGCGTCTGGTGGTAAGCAAAATGAAGCAAGACTGACTGAGCTGTTTAAAGAGTGGCAAGCCAGCTACAAACAGCGAGGCTGTATTTAAGATTTAGGTAACACCTGACCTTTTAGTGATGTTCGACTCGGTAGCAACTCATGTGGCTCACAGTCGAGCACCTCTGCAATCTTGTACAACATATCGAGCGTGATGTTCGCCTCAGCTCGTTCTATACGGCCGATATAACTGCGGTCAATCTCTGCACGTAACGCCAATTCATCTTGAGACAAGCCTTTGTGCTTTCTCATTTTACGCATCGCATGACCAAATTCAGTCGCTAATGTTTTCATAGTGTCTCCTTCGTCACAAGGCAACCACTATGGGAATTTGCTTACCAACTAACCACGGATTATAATCCGCATTTGGTGCATATAATCCTCATTTAAACCCTTGAGCAAACATAGGTCTACTTGACCTAGTAAAGCCTATAGCTCAACCCGTATTACAAGGAAAGGTAATGAACTCCTACAACGTCATTTTTAAAGGTGAGATAGCAGAAGGAAAAGACCGCCATAAGCTGAGTCAGGCACTGGCAAAGTTTCTAAAAGTCCCCGAGGAAAAAGCACATCTGTTGTTCTCAGGTAATCCGATATGCATTAAGAAAGCTCTGAGCGAAAGTGAGGCTAACGCACTAAAAGCCAAGCTGAACGGTGTGGGTATCATTACCTACATCAAGCCCGTGACAACTCAAGCCGCAACGGCAGTCCCTGTAGCCACCGCCCCAGTTACACCACAACAAGTAGCGAAGCCATCGATTGAGACTAAGCCGTCTACGGCCACCAAGCCTACAGTGAAGTCCTATGATGATTTAAGTAAAGGCTGGCAAAAGGTGTTTGCTGAATTTGACCTTAGACAAGCTGACAAGTTGGGCTATTTTGCTTCAGCAAAAAGTCCTGCACATACCTCAAGGCCTAAAAAGGAACAATTAAAGGGGCAGAATGTGGTTAACATGAATGCGCTCGCTTTTGTGTTTGGCTCGGGGTACTACTTCGCTAAGGGCATGTGGAAGAAAGGCATTTATCTGTTTCTCATGCTAATGCTGCTGAACCTGATAATCATAGCAGTTGCATCACTCATTACTGACAAGAACCTGAGCAAGCTTCCTTTTATCATCAATTCTATTGTCTTTGGTCTTACGGCTAATTATGACTATTACCGTTATTACAAGCTTGGTGAAACCACATGGCCTTGGATGCCAAAGTGGATGACGGGCTGGTTAGGTATCATAGCCTCTGCGGTTATTACGTTTGTTGCGTTCCTTATCGTCTTAATCATTCTCGGCATTCGTTTCGGTGAACCATTAAATATTATCTATGTAAAAGAGGGGTTCCTCGAAGACTATAAGCAAACCAACATAGGTCAGGCGTTTGATAAATGGACGCCTTGCGCCAGCACAGCTTGGGGCGAGCAAGAAGCCAGTAATGGCATTACCACTGTTGTATATACCTGCAATATGAAGCTGAAACACTTCAAGCAAGTGGGTCAAAAAGCCTCTGAAGCGGTAACTGGAAAAGTCGATGAAGCCTTTATCTCTCAGGTCACACGCGCATCATTGACGATTCAGTTCCTCATCAATCTCGACGATACCTTTGAAGTGAATACCGCAAGGTGGCAACTGTCATTGGGAGAAGGTAAAGAGTACACCCCGTATATCACCGCCAACAATGCCCTAGATGACATCTACAGTAACTCACTCAACAAGGCTATCGGCGAAATATTCACACCAGAAAACATCCTCATCAATCAAGTAACGAAGTAATCATCACGACCAACTGCCTGCTTTAATCAGGACAACATAACAGGGAACATCTATGAATAATTGCATACACGCAAGCATCAAACTCGCCATAACGTCGTCAAAGACAACACAATCAAAGGCAAACACATTGCTTTTAAGCATACTTGCAACAACATTACTCGCTGGCTGTGGCGGCTCGGAGGGTGACAGCAACGATGACAACGGACAAGTCACCCCAACGGTCTACAGCATCCCTGCAACCGCAAGCCTTGGCGGGAAAATCAGCCCAGCAATCAACATGGTTGAATCGGGCCATGCAACGACCTTCACCGTGACACCCGATACCGGCTATCAAATCGATGATATCAGTGGTTGCGGCGGCGCATTAACCCAAAACAGCTATACAACAGCGGTCATAAATGCCCAGTGTGCAGTCACCGTATCTTTCAAACTCAGCACGTACAAAATCACCACGCAAGCAACAACCGGAGGCAAAATCAGTCCCGAGAGTATTGATGTCAGTTACAACACCAATACCAGCTTTACTATCTCAACGAACATCGGCTATCAAATTGAATCCGTCACAGGCTGTAACGGTACGCTCAATAACAATGAGTACACCACAGGCACAGTGACATCAGATTGCCAAATCAATGCTACATTTACCCCAACTGGTGATGGTTCGCTTGCTACGCGTTATCTTGATAATGGCGATGGCACCATTACAGACTTGTTGTCCAATCAGATGTGGATGCGTTGCAGTATCGGGCAAACATGGCAGAACAAGAGTTGCCAAGGTAAGGCAAGCAGCTTCACTTGGGCGGTTGCAAACGCAATGTCATACTCAGATGGTAATTACTCCGATTGGCGCTTACCGACAAAAGATGAGCTGAATTTACTCACTTACTGCTCATCAGGCAAACCAAGATATTGGAAGGTTGGCGATAGGGTATGTGAGGGTGATTTTGACAGTCCAGTTATTGCACAAGCTGCGTTTCCACAAACTCCCGCCGCACCATTCTGGACATCTACCGCAAGCGGCAATGTTATCAATATTGGGTATGCATGGAACATTAATTTTGCACATGGATACGGGAGTTGGAATTATTCAGTCGTTAACATGCATGTTAGGTTAATAAGAAACGTCTCTAAATAACAATAACCAATCAGGTGGGCATTGCAGGTAAAGCGCAGCAATGCCTACCACTTCCAGTCCAAAGATTACCTTTTGAAATGAATACCTTTCTGTAAATAAGAGACTGGCAATATCAACAAGCCATTGTCCTGTCATACCCTCGCCATTAGATGGTTTCAAATGATAGGATACCGACATAAAACTCAGGAGCTTGAAATGACACACTATAAACGCGAGTTTGGTGAAAACTTTAATTTAGGCTTTAACCTCGCAGATTTTCCTTGGTTGATAGATAAGAGTTGGCACAATGATGTCAGCCCAAGCTTTACCTTTAAAGCAGGTTCTCAGTACCTTGTCCTTTGGGTCGACTATGAAGAACCTGATAGCCGCGAACTCGGCCAAGAACGCTATCTTGTGATGACGGCAATCAATGAAGGTACAGAGGCTGACCCAGAAATCTACACGGGTGAGGATAGCGAAGTGGTATTGGCGACTGAAAGCCCTTCTGAATTAACGGCATATCTGAGACAGTTAGCCTCAGCCCATTAATCATGGGACCACAATCCTGAGCGATTTAGCGACGACTGTTGCAAACGCCTCAATTGAAAGAAAACATAGGAAAAACAATGATGGATAAATTTGAATTAGGCGCTGAAGGAGTTGGTGATGTTCCTGACTATCTAGCGCAAGAGGGATTAGAATTAGCTGTTCTTTACTTTGAGGAACACGATTTAGACCCCGAAGAATGTTATGCCGCCTACAAGCAGGATCGTGATTCTAAACTGGGTCAGGCTTGGTACGCTGCCGAAAATGAAGCAAATAGAGTTATTCAAGGAAATAAAAAGTACGATAACTCAATGATTGTGTTAGTTAATGAGTTGGGTTAACTCCATTACTTTGATACTACGCATTGCCTGAGATGAAAACAGCCTATAAAAGTAACTCAAACTGAGCAGCTATGACCCCTGTTTAATCAGCTCAATATGTAATCTACGGATAAACTCTTCATAAGTCACACCTAACGCATCAATTAGGCCTTCGAGCGAATCAAGGGTTATGTTGCGAACTGAGCGTTCAACTCCAGAAATGTAAGTGCGATCAATGCCAGACTTCCTTGCCAATTGTTCTTGGCTTAGTCCAACCTCGTTGCGCAATTGCTTCAAAGTTAACGCTGTTGCCTGTTTAATACTCATAGCCAGCCCCATACATAACAAAAGATAGGATGTTCCCAAATCTGTGTCTTAGGCACAACGGACGATGAGTCACATACGATAGTGATTAAGATCCGATGCTAAGGCCAGAAAAACGAGAATATGAACCAAAATGTTATGTCGTGATTACGGCGACCAATGAAGGAACTGAAACTGAGCCAGAAATATACGCGGGTGAAGAGAACGAAGTAATGGCAACTTAAAGTTCATCAGAATTAGCAGCGCATCTGCAACAAATTGCGTCAGCTCACTAACCTTACAGTCAAATGTAATTTGCGATCTGAAGTACTTCAACCTAATTAGATATCTTAGAACTACTGTAATACTATTAAGCACATAAGGCTATTGTCTACTTTACATGTCAACGCAGAATCCAAAAGCAAACAAAAATGGTGCAACTGGCGAGCTCACTCATGTAAGATCGAAAAAACTCTTTTGATTGCACTTAGCCTCCCGAATTCACACTTCTTATCAGAAGCAAGAATAGACACAATATTATGAAAATGAGAAATGGCATTAAAATTCAATACGCTACAAATGATATAGTCTCAATATCAAATGATAATTCTAAGTTTAGATGTGTCGATTTTTTTGCAGGTAGCGGCCTTGTATCTGAAGCAATCAAAGCTGAATTCGAAACTGTGTGGGCAAACGATATTTGTGTAAAGAAGCAAAAAGTTTTCATAGCCAACCACAGCCCAGATGTCTTTCACCTCGATTCGATTGAAAAAGTTAGTGGATTGGATTTGCCAATTCATGAGCTTTCGTGGGCAAGCTTCCCCTGTCAAGATTTGTCTTTAGCAGGAAATATGAATGGTATTATGAGCAATCGAAGTGGGATGGTTTGGGAGTGGTTACGCATAATAGACGAAATGTCACAAAAACCCCCTATAGTAGTGGCTGAGAATGTGGTTGGTTTGGTATCTTCCAAACAAGGAGAGCATTACATTGCTCTTCACAACTCATTGTTATCTAGAGGGTATAACGTGGGCGCTGTAATGTTGGATGCAGTGAATTGGGTGCCACAATCTCGCCCAAGAGTATTTGTCATTGGCATCGATAAAAACATCCCTCTTGATGGGTTTATTTGTGATGGGCCAAATTGGGCTCACTCAAAGGCCATTATCAATGTATCAACGAAAGTCCAAAACTGGATGTGGTGGAACTTAAACCCTCCGACAAAACGTACAGTAGGATTAGATGAACTAATTGAGTTAGACCTACCTTTCGATACGGAAGAAAAAGTAAAACACAACATCAGCTTAATCCCTGAAAACCACATGGCCAAACTAAAAGATGCCATTAAAAAAGGTCATACTGTTTTTCCCGGTTATAAAAGAATTAGAAATGGTAAACAAGTATTAGAAATTCGCTTTGATAATGTAGCAGGATGCTTAAGAACACCATCAGGGGGAAGTAGCAGGCAGTACCTTGTAATTTATCGAAATGGTGAATTAGGTACACGATTACTATCAATAAAAGAAACAGCAAGGCTAATGGGCGCTGGTGATACTTATGTCATCCCTGGTTCATACAACCAAGGCTACAAAGCAATGGGTGATGCAGTAGCAGTACCAGCAGTTAGATACCTAAGTAAGCATCTTCTCTCACCTTTAGCAAAGAGAATGAACGAATACTTCATTACCAACCAGAACGAGATGAGAAACGATTATTTGAATACCGTTTCGAGGCTAGATCTGAAGACAAACAAACTGGCAGGTTAAACTTCACTCAATCACACTTTAACACGCCAAAAATATGCAATTTTGTATCTAAAATCATAAATATCCTCTTGCCTAGGAGGTATGTTCAGGGTAACATGCCCCCACTTTGACGAGGGTCGTTAGCTCAGTCGGTAGAGCAGTTGGCTTTTAACCAATTGGTCGAAGGTTCGAATCCTTCACGACCCACCAAAGCTTCATAGATTTCACATCTCAAGATTTTTTTATAATCCAATAGAAATATCTATCTAAATTCAATTCCTGACTAAATAAAAGCAATTTACATAGAAATTTGATTACTCAGTGGTGTAGTACTCGCACACCACCAAATCACTGACTAGTAACCTTAAATGATCAAATCTCTCCCTCTCCAGATTCTTTCATGAATTCGGTGTAGTATTTCTGAGTTCGATTAAAATGTACCCTCAACATTCTACGCTGCTCAGAGTTGTTTTTAACTTCTAGAATATGGCTAAACAGGTGGGTCAAGTGCTCCATTTGTCGTGGTAATCTTCGTGCAGGATCTTGCCTAGAAGAGATTTCTTCAATAGACATAATTTTCACAACTTGTTTCTCTGGAATGTTTGGTAGGTCTGAAGTTTTTGCCGGCAAATTACCGTTAACCAAGGGATTTTTTTCATTGTAAAAATGAATTAGGTAATTCTCTAATTCGTTTATAGCTTTTTTCTGAGTACCTTTTTCCTCTTTAGTTGAAATGTTGGTCAGCTTCTTACCTAGTGGCCAAGCCCACACCTCACTTACTTCCCATATATCGAGCTGTCGGTTAGCAATAACATCACTTCTTGCGCTCGTAAGATGCCTTTGTACCCGCGTTCTAATCCCATCAGCAGATTGCCCAATATAAAGAGGGATACCATCTAAATCGCAGAGAGCATAAACACCAACATCAGTAATTAACTTCTCAAGCGCCTTACTTCTTTGCACTTTTACATCACGGCTCATCTAGGAATCCACTCCCTTTTAAAAACAAATCAATTTAAACAATTATAACTTTAATGCAATTTGTAACATAATGAAATTTGGAATTAGGGGATCACCAATAGGTAGAACATCCACTCGAATGAAAAGTTATGTCATTGGCTTCATCTTGACTAGTTCGAAGTTCATCTTCCGAGGCGAAGCGCTCCATTTCAATTTTTCCATTCGCATAGCGAAATAAGAACGTATGGCTGAGTGCCACCGAAATGGAATCTGACCCGAAAGCAAAATATTCGTTTGGGGACTCCATTTCGAGATGCACGGAGACACTTTGAATATTGTGCTTCTCAGCAAGGAATGCGAGTCTGTTGCTTAATTTTGCACGCTCATTTCCACGGTTGATCTGCTGTGATGCACAGTCAAAGTACGCTATCAGCGCACTTTCAACGACGACACCTTCTTCTTCAGTAGGAATTTCGTCAATCATTGAATTCGCAACCACGAAGTGCAATTGATGGGCGTTGTTCTTTGCGTTCGACATTACTTTAAACAGGTTTATGAAGACAAAAAAATCGTTCTCTTCATTTGACACATTGTACAGTGTATCTGTGATACCGCGATGCTTTCGGCTGAGAGGCCTGTCGGCAGGATCTTTGGTAATGCCTACGTAGTGCACCTGTGTAGAAATTCCGATCCAAATATCAAAGGTTTGAAGGAAGTCGTGAATGGAGAATGTTTGTGAAACCTTCGCGCAGTGAATTATGCGGATAAAGCGTTCAGACACCTCTATTCTGGGAGTTAACGTTTGCCCTTCTGCGCTTTGGAATTTGATTTTGATTTTGTAGCGTTTTCTATCTCGTCCTACCAGAAGGGTAATGATAATCCACTTGTTCCAAAATGAATATTTCGGCGGGCGCGTAACGTCGAAGCGGACTTTAGTTCGGGACGCAAAGAAGTAAATAAATCGTTTCTCTAGGGTTTGTTCGACTGTAGCCCTGAGGTCTTCTAGTTGCGAGGAAATGCTGTCTTTGGTATTTACGAAGTCCGGCGGATTAACAATCAGGTCGTACCAATAACAAGAAGATTGCTGAAGCGTGATGTGCCAATTCTTTGTCGACTCAGCGTAAGCTGGACTACCCACAAGATTATCTAGATAGCCACGAGTCACAAGCGCTACTCCTATGATGTATAACGCGTGAATTCAGGTGCGCCAAAGGCGAACCGCTAAAACGATGAAACGATGAAACGACGAGTTATGTGTACACTTATACACCGATAATGTCACTAGTAATGATGTAGTGACCTCTTTCATTGGCTTGACCATTAACAATTAAATTAGAAGCAAGATCTAAGATATAATCTTGGTTTTCGTCAAAGTTTATTTCTGCTTGCTCTATACTATCATTAGTATCGTAATAGTCATTTATTGCGATTCGTGTAACGCCACAATTATAAAATTTCCCATTTTCATCTGAAACAGAGAACCCTAAAGTATCAGTCCTGAAGTCCCATTGTGTTTCTAATATCTGTAACTCCATAATTACATTTCCTTTCCATATTTTATTAACACGCATTATTTAACGATTGTATTGCAAAGAATCTATCAGTTTTTTCTCAAATAAACCATCCGGGAAAATGCGTATGCACATTTTCCAAATCTATTCTCTGACCTTACTTTACAGAAACGAATCGCCACCGTTACAGTGGCCACTGTAGTGACCAAACAATTTGGCCATTACACTGCAAGCAACAATTATCATACTGCTCTCTCTCTTCAGTTTTGCATTTTAATTATCATTAAAGTGCAGTTCTCGCGAGTTTTAGCGCTTAATCGATGTGTTTTGCGCATTATCGTGACAAACTTGTCTCAAACTCGATTTATGTAGAAAATGTGCATAAATAGTCACACATCTATCATGTCTTTAATGTTTCACTCTTAAAATCAAGTCAGACTGAACTCAGAACAAAGTATCGCTTAACAGCTTTGTATTTGTAGAGCTCCTTAATTGCCATGATTAAAGTCTAAGCTTCTTACTTAATGGCCAAATTCACGATACCACTACAGTATGCCTGAAACAAACCATGTAGTTTAATATTTGAACAATTTTAAGGGTTTTGTTTCCTAAGGAAATAAAACCCCCAATATCATTAACTGCAGTATTTAGTACTGTAAATTGATAATATCACTAAATTGTAAATACTCTTTAGTTTCAAATTAATTAGAGTTAAAGTAGCGAAAAATTTAAACAATAAAGATTGTTCGCCTTAATGGAGGTGTTAATAGCATGTTATATGAAGACAACGATTCCCAAGTATTAAAGACTTCGTGCGGTAATTTACTGAGGGCGTTGCACTGTAATTATTATTTTATGATAAATATAATCTTGAATTCGTGAATTTTATGATTTTGGTGATGGTTGCATTATGATGAATGTATTATGGTGCGGCGCGTTAAATTGAAGTATGGAGGTGCAATAAATATGGATTTTATAAGAGTTTTATTTTTCATGGTGGTGTTTGTTAGTTTGTTTTCTGAAGCGGATGAAGCATCAATAACAGATCAGGTCAAAACATTAAGTAATGATAAATTAAATATCAATGGGGATTTTGGTGATCACTTTGATGTATCATCAGGTACCATGAGTTTTTCGCGTAAAGATGGAGATATCCCTGGGAATTTTCCAATTGAAGTGAGTTATAGGCTTAAATATAACGTGAATTTCCCAATCGTTCATGGTTGGCAAGAGGATGTGCCTAGAATATGGTTAAGTTATGGAAAGGCATCGCATGGCTATACAAAAGGGAGTCATAGCAATTTACCCCTATCGTGGAAAATTGGTCAATATTGTCGTGGTGGCGAGCAATCAGCAGATAGAACGTCGAATACAGCAATGCAAGGACTGAATAATACTTATGCTTTTTCTCAAAAAAAACTAAGTGTGCCCGGAAGGATAAGTGATGAAGAGCTGCTAATACCTGACGAAACTAATAGTTCATATTCTTCGGCAAAATATATAACAAAATCAAATTGGAAATTTGAATGTTTTTCTTCAGAAAATGGGGTTGATGGTTTCAAAGCCATTTCTCCTGAAGGAATAATATATTATTTTGATCAAATAGGTAGTTTTCTTAGCACAATAAAACGGGAAGATGGATTACCAAGTGTGAGCTATTTTCTTGGCCACGCTACAACAAGTATGTATTTTTTCCGTAAACCCATCGACCCCTACGAAATGAAATATGCAGAATATTCATTATTTGTTAGTAAGATTGAGGATAAGTTTGGTAATTGGGTAAAATATGAATATGACCATACTCAGATAACGGATATTGAGAGAGATACGTATAACCATTTATCATTAAAAAGAATTATTAGCAGTGACAATAGAGAGTTAAGCGTAACCAGAGCTGGAAGTGATACAGTTCTTCACTCTTCAGGCCGTATTTGGAAATATATCAACACAAGTACAGACACTTGGGATTTAAAATTACGTAATAATCTGTTAGTGACTCAGCCTGATGGGAAAACGTGGACATATGACCTACATTCGACAGATGTTGATTGGGTTGGAGACTCATCAGGAAGGTACACTTGTGACAGAGCTTTTGCCCCCGATGAGTCTCGACTGAAACCTATGATAATTAAGAACCCATACGGTTTAGAAATGAAGCTAACTTATAAATACATTAGGAGTGATGTCTCTAATATAGAAGCGAGAAAAGTAATTTTCCCAGAAAAAAGATGTCATTATACTTTTGCACTAATGAGTAAGTCAATCACATCGAATAATGACAGTTACGTATGGTCTTATGATTATTCTAATACATTGGGTGCTTTTGATATAGAGGATGGAGCAGGTCCATCAGGTAGTTATTTAACAGGCTCTGTGCCAAATGGTGTTAACCCTCAACACACTAAAACATTGACAATAAATAATCCTGATGGTTCTTTTGTAAAGCATTTTATTAACAGAGCGTCAAATACATATCTTTTCGGGAGTATTTTGGCTACTGAAGTGTACAATCGCAATGCAAAAGAACCAAGTAGAACAGTTATGTATGAATATGAACGGACTCGTCATAAAGGAATTCCAAAAGATTATTCCAAGAGCAAGGATTTGTTAATATACAGTCCATTAATTAAAAATACTAAAATTATTGAAGATCAAACCACTTACTTCTCTAAATTTTTATACAACCAATTTGATGGTATTATAAGTGTGACGAAATACGACCCTTTAAATTTAGAGAGGAACACACAAACAGATTATTTCCATGACGTTAAAAACTGGCACCTTAATCAGGTTTCAAATATCAAGATTTCTGATGGTGACAACAACACATCGACTACTAGTTATATATATAAAGAAGTAGGTCCAAAAAACATACCTCTGGTCGCAGAGGAGTTAATGCATGGAAAGTCATTAAAAAACTTTACATATCATTCAGATGGCAATATTTTTTTAACTAATTATGCAGGCTCTAATAAATATACAAAGCAAGAAAACTACTACCGTGGAAAAGCGCAAAAAATAACTCTTCCCTGTGCAATAACTAATGGTTGTAACACTGCAAACGGCAGTACATCAAACACCATCGTTGCTTTACTAGAAGTTAATTCTGATGGTACCACTAAAAGTGTCACAGACTTTAATGGCAATAATGCGTCTTACACGTATAACCGCATTGGTTGGTTAACAAAGATTGACTATGCAGACCCTAAGTGGGCTGACAAAGTCATCAGTTATGCTGTTGTTACTAGTCTAGGAGATGGAATTAGTGGCAGTGATGTTGCTCTCGGTAGCCTGCGTCAGACTATTTCACAAGGGAATTACGAAAAACGGGTTTATCATGATGGTATGTTGAGGCCTGTTTTGACACAGGAGCGTGATATATCCACCCCATCAACGGCCAGATATCAATCGCTTGCATATGACCATGATAATCGTCAAACATTAGCCAGTTTCCCAAGTTCCGATGCAAGTAACCGGATTGGAATGGAAACTGAATATGATGCTTTGGGACGAGTAATTACTCAGACTCGAACGAGCGATGGTAGCGTCAGTCGTCGTGAATATCTTTCAGGTAATAAAGTTGTCGTTACTGATGGAGAAAACAATACAACCACAACAACTTACCTTGCCTACGGTGAACCCTCATTTGATAAACCGACTTTAATCGAGGCACCTGATACGGATGATGTTGCAATTGATTATAATGTATTTGGCCAAATGACAAGCATTAAGCAAGGTAATGTGACTGAAACGCGAATTTATGATACTTATCAACAATTGTGTAAGCGGGTGCGTCCTGAAACGGGGATTTCGGCATTTGGTTACAATGAACAGCGCCAACAGATATGGCGTGCAGAAGGGACTAACGGCTCAACAACAGCTTGTGATGCAAGTGCAGTCCCTGCGACACAAAAGGTATTATTGAGTTATGACAACTTAGGTCAGTTGAGAACCGAAAACTTTCCCGATACGACGCCCGATAAAACCTATAGCTATGATGGTAATGGTAACTTGATCTCTTTACTGGCTGGTTCAGTAAACTGGACGTATTTGTACACTAGCTTGAATACTATCGAAAAAGAAACTCTCGCACTCGATGACAAGAACTTTGTACTGGACTTGGAGTATAACAATCTAGGGGGACTGAGCTCGATTAAATACCCTTCCGGAGGAATAGTTGATTTTGCACCTAATGCACTGGGGCAGGCGACTAAGGCCGGAAGTTATGCTTCTGGGGTAAGTTACCATCCCAACGGACAGATTAAGCAATTCACGTATGGTAATGGCATTATCAGGAATATTGCGTTAGACACGACAGGGCGTATTGATGCGCTGACTGATATCAAAGCAGGCTCTGTCAAGAATAGCCTTGAGCTAAGTTATAATTACAATGACAATTTAGTAAGTTCGATTGATAATGTAGATAGTCTTAATGAAATCGACAATATGGCATATGATGGCATGAATCGTCTTATATCTGCCGATGGGAGATGGAGTGCTGCTCGTTATACATATGATGGTCTTGGAAATATTACCCTTCGCAACATAAGCAACTCAAAAATAAAATACCACTACAACGATCTTAATCAATTAAATAATATTAGTGGCGCATATGCATATAGCTACAAATATGACAAAAGAGGCAATACTATTAGCAATGGTCGTTATGATATTAGCTATAACCTTGGTCAGCAAATGACTTCAGCTAAAGGGATTAGCTATGTCTATGATGGTCATAATCGAAGGGTTAAACAAACTAAAGCAGATGGTTTACATTATTCTGTATACAGTCAAGCTGGGCAGTTATTGCATCGTGAAGCTGCGAATGGGACGAAAACAGATAATATCTATCTAGGGAAGCAGTTAGTCGCAGAGGTTGACAATGCAGAAAGTCATTATATAAAGTTTGAGAGAGCTAATCCTCCAAAAGTATGTAGACAAGTACCTATTCCTGGTTCGAGCAAAACTAAACTAAGCTGCACACAAGATAAAAAAGGATTTAGTTGGATAACTCTGAATGTCAGTTCATGTACAGGGAAAGTTCAACGTTTAATAGGAACAACAATTAATGGTACGACAGAAATATCAGGCACGTCTGGCAGCTTGAATTTAGGACAGTATTTTACATTAAATGTAACCATGACATGTCTAACAAATTCTAATCAAACTATAACTGCGAATTATAGCTTGTAGATCTATTAGTTAGGGGGAAATATGAAATATAAAAGCTTGATATTTTTTTGTTTAATTTATATAGCTTCTTTTAATCTCATGGCTAGTATTGTGCGATATCAGCACACTGATATGCTAGGTTCAGTTATATCTGAATCTGATGAGTCGGGTAATATTACCAGCCGCAGCCAGTATGAACCCTTTGGTAAACGCATGGGCGGCGACAAAGATGGTATTGGATATACTGGACATCAACATGATAAAGACTTAGGTTTAACGTATATGCAGGCACGATACTATGATCCACTTATTGGTCGCTTCTACGCGAATGATCCTGTTGGATTCAGGGATGTGCATAGCTTTAATCGGTATGCCTACGCCAACAACAATCCGTATAAATACGTTGATCCCGACGGAAATGACGTTGTGTTTGCGGTTACCCCTAATGCAGCCGGTGGAAACGGCCATACATCTTTATACTTCCAAGACGGAAAAGGTGATTGGAACGCCTTTAACCAAGGTGCAGCGGGCGAAACTGCTAGTGGCGGTAATCTAGGTTTTCTAATAGGGCAGGATGCGTCTGCTGGAGTTTCAATCCAACAAATAAGTGCTGACAGTGTTCCAACTGATGGGCTAAGAATATCAACTACGAGTGAGCAAGATGCTCAAATTTCATCAAGTGCCGAAAGTAGTATGTCTGCTCATAATTCTGGAGAAGTTAAATACAATATCTATAGCAACAACTGCACTGATGCCGCTGTTAATGTGGTTAACAATTCAGGTGCTGGAATATCTGTTTCTAATCCAGCTACGACGGTTAAACCTAACAGTTGGATTAAAGAAGTAAAAGAGAATCCAGATTCTGTAATAATGGGTAAAAATGAAGAAAATTAATCTACTTTTATATGCAATTGCATTCATGCTTAATGGGTGTGGAGAAGCTAATGATATGTCAGAAATTTACTTTGAATCTAAAGAAGTAAAAGTGTCTGTAGTCTTATCAAAAGTTGAAAAAGATACAAATGCTAATTATTCAGTCATTTACGGAAAAATTGCATTGACACCACAGGCTTCAGTGAAGAATTACGTTGATTTGAGCTGTTTTCAGCTTGGCTTAGGCAGCGAGACCACATCAAATATTTATATTGATAGTGTTGCTAGTTTTAACCCTGAAAGAATGTTGTTAAATCAAGATGGTAAACTGGATTACAAAGTACATTGGAATATTGATATGCAGGTTGAAACCGAGGATTTAAGAAGATTTAGTATAGTTAAAGTCAAAGAGAATTGCTTGTATTGACATAATAAAAATGACTTTAAACCCCTACCATTTCTGGTAATGGTAGGGGCTTTTTGTTGGAGCTGTTGATTAAATCATTTCATAGAACGTAATCATTCCAAGGCTTCTGCCCGATTGAGCAACTTGCTTGTGAACGGGCTTACCCAGTCTAACGACTTTGTTCTTCGCCTTTACACCGGCCAATGCCTCTGAAACTTGTGCATTGTAATCACGCAAACTTAGCATTGGACTATTCAACTGTTTATATCGGCTCATGGCTGTCTCTGTTAGAAAGCACTGGTGATAGCCGTTATCGATTTTCCATTGTTTCAGCTGACCCGCTTTCAGTACTTCAACCGCTTCATCGCTCGAATGCCCCTTTTCCCATAACCCCGCATTTGAGCGTGGTGGGATGGTATCTTTGCAGCCTTTACGTCGCAGTAATTGATAACAACCCTTTATATTATTAGCCCCATCTGCCGATACCTGAGCTATTTTCGCCGTAAAGGATTGAGCAAGGTCGACA
The DNA here is from genome assembly GCF_043359565.1 of Shewanella sp. S23-S33. Lineage (NCBI taxonomy): Bacteria > Pseudomonadati > Pseudomonadota > Gammaproteobacteria > Alteromonadales > Shewanellaceae > Shewanella > Shewanella sp. S23-S33. The sequence goes on from NZ_JBHFFD010000015.1 coordinate 44,991, forward strand.
GGTAAATAAATCCTGCCATTCATTTTGATCAACAACATAATGCACTTTCGATTTACCTCCAACCCGCTCTGGCTAAAATGACTTGCATTAGAGTCATCAAAAGTCGCAAGATAGCCTCTCTGAGGCAAGATAAAAAAGATGGGACATGCATAACTTCTAGGGTTGAACGAGGTCCTTTCACATTAACTTTTCTATAGCTAAATTATGATTCATCCTATTTACATTTTGAACTATAAAACAGGCTTTAGGGCAGAACAGACTATCATCAGTCTGTTCTGTTATAGACGAGGAATTTAGATCAAAAAGTCTTCGATTGAACGGCCATTTTCAATTTGTTGTTTGAAAACAGTTGGCATTCTACCTTGCCCTGTCCAAGTGACGGTTTCGCACTCAACTACAATTGAATATTTAGCTGGGCGTGGTGCTCTTGCGCTTTTTACTTTAGCAGTAACACCGCCAAGATCATCAAGTGACAAACCAGCTGACTCAATCATCTTCTGGAGTTCTGCAATTTTAGCGATACGCTCAGCATTTGCTTCTGCTTCAGCATTCGCTTCTTCTTCTCTTTCAGCAACGATCTTCCCTAACTTTTCGTACACATCTTTTAGTTCTGCAACAGATAACTCTTTAACAGAAGCTTTTAAACGACGAGCATGTGTTAAAATCTCTAAAAATTCAGACATTGTATTTCCCTAATAAGTTTGTATCGCAACAATATAGCTGATTTTCAATTTGTAATGAATACACAAAGAGATTCCATTTAATAGTTATTAAAGTGCACTTTTAGCGTGTTTTAGCGCTTAATCTAAGTATCTGTATGTACTTCTGCTGATTTGAAGTAAAACTGATTTTATGCAAAATACAGTGCATAAGTAGTCATATTTATGTCTATATTAGCTTGATATAGATAAAAATGAACATTTTACTCCAAATCAAGATCGCTCAATAATAGTCAACTAAAAAATTTTAAAAGAGTTATTCAAAATAGATTTTTTAAATAGCTCTTAAGTTTAGTGATTTTATATAGAACTCAATAATTAATTTTATAAATAGTGTTCAATTGCATATATGTAAAGTATGCAGTTGCCAATGAACACAACACTAACTGACTTAAATCTTCATTAAACGGGTAATTTTTATAAACCTCTAGAAGTTCTCCATTACAATCTTCTAATAGATAATCTAGTACTTCTAGAATTTCATCGTATTTTGCACAAAGATCCGGATTATAGCTAATCGGGAATGAGGTATGAGCTAACTTAGATTTTTCTGATTTTAATACTGTTTGAGCATCTTGAAGCATTGGTTTAATTTTTATGAACATCGTTTGATATCTAGATAACCATCCGTTTTCGTCCCATGCTTCGTGCCAAACCAATTTCCAATCTTTGACTTTAACTCGTTTGATTAATTGATAACAAACCCAACGAAATGCTGGAGAAGATGTTATTGCTGATGACTTGGAAGGAATACCAAATACGCCTTCAAAATCATGATATGCACCATCTGCTTTGTTTAATAGTTTTTGATATTCACTTTCACTTAAGCTACCAATTCCATGTCTTATCACAGAAAGTATGGTGCGGCGAGGTGTGCCTCCCCAAGAGTTATTATTAAAGCTATGATTTGCTAACATTTCACTACCATTAGAGAGAACGTGACGTAACGGTCTTGGGTTACAGCCCCCTAAGTTATAGTTATCTTTGGCTTCTAGTTCACTTGCCCAATTTACCCACATACTATAGCTAAAATCAGACAATTCTCTTGTTGTAATACTCAAATTTTCAACTACTTTTGTGTACTCTAAAGATGCAGAATTATGATGAACAGCTAGAGCAGTTGACTCTGCTATTGAAGTTGATCGCTTACTTATACGTAATGAAACAAAAGCTGTAATTGCTGCTGCTACTGAAGCAACTGCAGACATGAAAGATGGAAAAAACTCAAACCAATCCATATTATTCTCTATAAGCATACTGATATTAGATGCAGTTTTTATGATACTTAACTATTTAGTTAGATTGTTAACCTATTGACTTTAATTGTTTTAGCTCAAAATGTAAACTCATTATGCTCTAATGTTTGTTACAGATTTTTGGTATAGATAAACCTAGGTCTTATGATATATACAGCATCTTAGTTGGTTAATTTAATAGTACTTGCTAATAAAGCCAGAATTCAGATAATAACTGCGACACTCTAATTTCCCCTTGAGTTAGATTAGGTTATTGTGGTTCATTTACTTATCTTGAATATGCTACTTACATTCTAAATTGTTTGGTTTATCCACACACTTCGTTGGTACTGGTGATTTAGGGGAAAACCAATAAGGAGGTGTATAGGCCATATTCGCCTCCTCATGAATTTTTATAATCTCTATCTCATTTAGTGAAGGTTCAACTTTATATTGATACTTGTAAAAGCACTTACTAAACTCTATTCGATGCTCAAGGCTACTAAACTCTAGTCCTTTTTTGCCTGCTAACTCTATACACTGCAAAGTACCTCGATGATTAGAGATAGCTCGAACGAGAGCCTTATCTCTATTTTGTTCGTGTTTGTAGTGATCGTAGACAGTTTTTATTTCTCGTCCAATAAGGAATACTAGATAGACTGAAATAATTAACACTATCAATAACACTAGTGGTCGAACGTATTGTTTAAGGTTATAAATGTTAAAGTTTAGAACCTTTGAAAATATTTCCTTAAGTGTTAATGATTTTTTGTTTTTTCATGACTTCCAATACCATTTATCTATTGATTTATGACAAATTACATATGTGACGTATATATCAAAACTCCATTTTTGACAATAAATACAGAAAGGCACTCTTTTATGAAAAGTGATACGTCCCTTCTAAAGTCCGTACTATTTTAATATTACTGTGACCGAAAAAATTGGCCAACTTGATATATGTTATGTGAAAATACCGTACATATCATCAACTCTAAACAAACTGCATTTAATAATAGTTAAAGTGCAATTTCTGAGTGTTTTAGCGTTTAATCGACGTACTTTGCGCATTATCGTGACAAACTTCTCTCAAACTCAGTTTATGCAGCATAATATGCATAAATAGTCACATACCCATCAAATTTTAATGTTTCACTCTTAAAATCAACTCAGACTGAACTCAGAATAAAGTATCGCTTAACAGCTTTGAATTTGTAGAGTTCCTAAATTGAGATGAGTAAAGTCTAAGCTTCTTACTAAAGGGCCAGATTCAATGTGCCACAACACAAAGCAGAAGCCACCAACGAAAACACAATTAAATGATAAAATAAAAATCAAAAAAAACAATAACCGCAACAAAACAAAATAAAATCAAAAACAACTTGATCACAATAAAAAAACAACATGGCCGCGAAATACATTTCTTTATTATTGGATATCAATAAATTTAAGTCATAAAAAGAATTGGCACTAAAGTATTATTTCAATTTGATACATTTGAAACTAATGTGTTTCAAATAAGCAACAGGTAACACCATTACCATTGCAACTGCTAATTATTCAAGCCAAAATGATGCAATGTTAAAGGGAACTTATGTCAAATCTATTTCGTCAGCAGGTTGTAGACGAACAAAAACAACGGCTTTATGGAGATATATCTTTAGCTCAACCTCTTTCTATATATACCGTATCCCTATCTATATTATTAATAGTTACTGCGATTATTTTATTTTTATATTTTTCACATTACGCTCGCAAGGAAACGGTTCGCGGATATTTAGTGCCTGACAAGGGTGTGATAAAAACCTACGCTAATCGCAGTGGCAATGTGGATATCTTGCACGTAAAGGAAGGTAGTGATGTCAATGCAGGCGACCCATTAGTCACCGTCATAATAAGAAGCAGCATGGCATCTGGTTTTGAGTTAAGCGAAACACTGATAAGTGAGTTAAAACAACAGCAAAGTATTTTAAATCAAGAATTAGATAACAACATAGAGCTGAATGCAGCCGAGACTCTTAGGCTAGAAAAAAGGTTGTCTGACTTATCAGAATCGATGAAGGTATTATCTAGACAAAAACAGTTGTTAGCAGAAAAATTAAACATACAAGTTGCACAGAAAACACAACACGACAAGCTCTACAAAGATGGTTATTTATCAGAGCTTGATTATCAGCTTCAATTATCAAAATTAATTGAAGTAAAGCAAGAAGTAGAAAACTTAGAGTCGAACAAAATATCGATTGACCGCGAGTTAAATCAAACTCACTCTGAATTAGTGAGCTTACCGTTCCAATTTAATTTAAAACAGTCAGATGTTCATAAGCGCCAATCTGATATTCAAAGACAATTAAATGAAGCGGAGAATAGTTACAAATTTGTTATAATCGCTCAAGAATCAGGTACTGTGGCGGCAGTAAGTGTTGTTGAGGGCGAGTTTATTGCAAGTAATCGTCCATTAATGAGCATTATCCCAAAGGGCTCTTCATTGGTAGCAGAGTTATTACTACCAACAAGAAGTGCGGGGTTTGTTAAACAGGGTGATGAGGCTAGATTGCGCTTTGATGCATTTCCTTATCAACGGTTTGGTTTTCTGCACAGTGAAGTATTGCGCGTAGATAAAGCGCTACTACTCGATGGCGAAGCCGATTTACCCGTTAAGTTATTAGAGCCTGTTTACCGCATAAGGACAACCTTATCCGCGCAAGATATGCAGGCTTATGGTGAAGCATTCCCCCTTAAAAGCGGCATGCTCTTAGAGGCTGACATCGTTCTGGACAGGCGCACGTTGCTCGATTGGCTACTTGACCCAATTTACAGCCTGCGTGGAAGGGTGAGTTAATGACAATTGCAACTGACAAACATGCCGCCTTGATGGCAAGCGAGAGCAATAGTCCCGTTGACTTACTTGAGTTCTCTGGCAATAAGCGTGTGCCACTTATTTTACAAGCTGAAATGGCTGAATGCGGCCTTGCCTGTATGGCGATGATAGCAAGCTTCAACGGTCACAAGTTAGACATGGGGGCGTTACGCAAGCGCTTCACCGCTAATTTAAAAGGGATGAATTTACAGCAGTTAATTGCGCTAGGTGATTCCATTGGCCTTTCAAGCCGAGCGCTGAAATGTCCGCTTGAAGAAATAGGTAAATTAGCTTTACCTTGTGTCCTTCACTGGGATATGAACCACTTTGTTGTACTGACAGGTGTAACCAAGAAGAACATCAGCGTAAATGATCCCGCTGTTGGCAAGCGCACTTTATCGCTACAAGAGTTTGCCAAGCATTTTACGGGCATTGCGCTTGAACTGACACCGACGAAGGCATTTGTAAAGCAAGATGAGCGCCAACAAATGCGCTTAAGCCAATTGTGGACCAAAATCAGCGGTGTAAATGCTGCATTAGTTACGCTATTTGTGCTGTCAGTACTGCTACAAGTATTTGCTTTAGTCACACCTTATTACATGCAATGGGTGGTTGATGAGGTATTAGTAAGCCAAGACCAGCCTTTGCTTATTGTACTGGCAATTGGGTTTAGCCTACTGGTGGCCATTAATGTATTTACCACCAGTGTGCGTAGCTGGTTAGTGTTGAGAGTATCGAGTCTACTGAATATGCAAATGGGGGTAAATTTACTGCGCCACCTCCTGCGCTTACCCATGAGCTATTTTGAAAAGCGTCATATTGGTGATTTAGTGTCTCGTTTTGGCTCGCTGGCACAAGTGCGAGAACGGCTAACGACGGGTCTAGTTGAAACGGTTGTTGATGGTGTGATGTCAATTGCGGTTTTGGTAATGATGCTTATTTACAGCGTAAAACTGACACTTGTCGTTATAGCTGCTGTGGCATTATACACCTTGATGCGTTTTGCATTATATCGCCCATTGCATAGAGCCACCGAAGAGTCGATTCAAGCTCAAGCTAAGGAGCAAAGTAATTTTTTAGAAAATATCAGGGGCATTCAAACAATTAAGTTGTTTACCTGTGAAAGTGCGAGACAAGGTATTTGGCAAAATCGTTACAGTGAAGTCATTAACGCAGATATTCGTTTAGGTAGGCTAAAAATCAGCTTCGATGCGATGAATAAACTGTTGTTCGGTATTGAAAATATCATTGTGATTTACTTGGCGGCAATGATTGTCATGAGCGGTGGCCTCACCATCGGCATGGTATTAGCCTTTATTGCTTACAAAAATCAAATGACTGATCGAGTGGCAAGCTTAATTGAACAGTTAATTATGTTTCGTATGTTGCGATTACACCTTGACCGTATTTCTGATATCGCTCTTCATGAACAAGAGGCGCATCAAGAGAGTTTTACACAGCTCAACATCGTTAAAGGACGCTTAAGTTTAGAGAATGTCAGCTTTAGTTACGGAATGAATGAACCTGAAGTGATTAGTAACCTTAGCCTTGATATTCAGGCCGGTGAATCGGTAGCTATTGTAGGGGCTTCTGGCTGCGGCAAGACCACCTTAGTGAAGTTAATGCTGGGCTTGTTAATACCAACGAATGGACGTGTTTTGCTTGATGGACAAGATATAAACCATATTGGCTTAACCCAGTATAGGCAACAAATCGCAGCCGTTATGCAGGACGATACCCTGCTATCAGGCTCAATTGCTGACAATCTTACTTTTTTTGACCCAGAGCCTAATTACGTGAAGATGCAACAATGCGCGCAGCATGCAGCGATAGATATGGATATTGCACGTATGCCAATGGGATATAACAGTTTAGTGGGCGATATGGGTAACCAATTTTCCGGTGGGCAAGTGCAGCGCTTATTGCTTGCGAGAGCCTTATATCAGTCTCCCTCGATTTTGTTTATGGATGAAGCAACAAGTCATCTGGACATTATGAATGAAGCAAAAATCAGTGAGCAGATAAAAGCACTGAGCATGACTCGCATCATCATTGCCCATAGACCAGAAACTATTAAACAGGCAGATAGAGTGGTCTTAATGCACCAAGGGAAAATGATGAGTGCAGAAGAATTACAGCAAGCCCAGCCGGCATAGTAATGCCCAGAGAATGACTTAAGATAGAAAAGACAAGCATTTTAGACTGTTAGATGACATTGACATAGTCATTTAGCAGGTTAAAACAAAGGCCAGGTAACTTTTGCCGGAAACCGAGCCTTTGGAAAGCCGCTAATAAGGATAAACCGACTTAGCAAACATAACGTTAAAATTCTAATGAAAGGAAATCATTATGCAAATTAATTCTGAAGAAAACAAAAAAATCGAAACTCTAACAACTGCTCAGCTATTAGAGGTTAGCGGCGGTGCAGTTTGGCATGCTTACCTTAACGTTATAAGCGATCATAATATGGGAGCTGGATATGGCTATCAAACAGGTGGGACTGATTTTTTTCCGACTTGCGATAGAATAGACTAGAATATTATTTATTAACCCGCCTTAAACAAGGCGGGTTTAAATACGATTTTTTATAATTTCTACGCAAAAATATTGGGACTGAATATTATATAGGCTTATAGTAATGTATAAAAAATCATCAACTATAGTGTTATTGGCTTTCTACTTTGCTTTAAACACTATATTAATTAGATTATTTCAATTGCCATCGAGTTTTGAATTGATGGATTTTTATATTAAATCACTTCCTCTTACATCTTTTTTGTTTATTGTTTTTTTGTGTTATTTTTCAGGAGAAAAGATTTTTTTTATTCTACCATCTTTTTTAGCAATATTTTTTATATGGTTTTATTTTATTAAGAATTTCTCTGCAATTATATTAGGATATGTAGTGATTGGTGTTATAAGTTCATCTATGTCACCCACTATAAACATCTCCGATTATATCATGTATAAAACAGGGAAGAATATTGAAAGAAATAAAATAGTCAGAGTGAAAAATATTCCATCACCTGATGACTCAAGTTTTATTACTGTTGGAAAAAGAATTGCAGCTATTCCTGGTGATGCTGTTTTTGTTTGTGATTTTGAAGTCTACATTAATGAAATTACATTTTATAAAAATCCAAAGCCAATTTCTGAGTGTCTTCATAAAGAAAACATATTGATTAAAAATGGCGAAATTTATCTTTTAGGGGATAATAAATTCGATAGTTATGATTCTAGATACTTTGGCACCGTGAGTATAGATAATGTAGATGGAATGGCGCAATATAAAATATCTACGGATTCAAAAGTCGTATATTTATAAGTAAAAACTAAAGCCAACATTAAATTAAAATTTATAAATATGAATTAACATTCACTTCAAATTGCTTTATACATAGACAGGGAATCGTTAAGTAGACAACTAGAATTGTTTTAATTGGTAAGGATGCATCTAAGGTAAGCAAAGTCCAATGACTAATTCTACAAGTCCAGTCAGCATCTTAAGTAGGACTTAATATAGGGCCTAGGATTTTTTAGACTGTTAGATGCCGATTAACATCTTCATTTAGCAGGTTAAAACAAAGGCTCGGTAACTTTTGCCGGAAACCGAGCCTTTGGAAAGCCGCTAAGCGGTTAGACCGACTTAGCAAACATAACTATGAAATTGTAATGGAAGGAAATCATTATGCAAGAATTAACAATGAATGAGATTGAGCAGATTAATGGTGGTGATGCATTAACTGGTTTTAATTGGGGGGCTGCGGCGGGAACGGTTAGTGGAGCCGTAATGACAGGAAGTTCAATCGGCGCAACACGAGGAGGGATCATTGGCGGTTGTTTAGGCTTTGCATTTGGTGCAGGATGGGGGGTAGGAACTGTAATTTCTAGACAATTATTAGGCAGTAAATAATCAATTTTATGTGCGCCACTGACATCCTGTGGCGCAAGTAATGTTGTTAATTTTAGGTATAATATGAAAATTAAAACAGTCAACTTTATCATTATTTCATTTATATGCATAACACTCATCTTGGGAATATATCTTTCAAGCAGTGATAAATTCCTTAGCGCAACTTTATTTTCAGGAGCTGTATTTTTTTATTTCTTATTTAAAAATAAAAACTTGTTGCTTTCTAGAAACATTAAAGAACTGGACGAGTCAATAAAAAACTTGAAACATGAAAAATTAATGTGGTTATCATTTGTAATTTTCATTATAAGTTTTTGTTTAGCCACCATTGAATCACCACTAACTTCCTAGACACAGTTTAGTTGGGTAAAATAGAAAAAAGGTGCTAATATACGACGACTAAAAACTTAGCCCACCCAAACGTAGGGGGCATCTTTTTAGTAGAGCTTATGTATTTTTACAATATTATTCATTTTCGCAATCGACTCTATTGGGGGGCGGGCTTTTATTATTTTTAACTTATAATAGCCAATTAATTTTGTTGCATTACATTTATTAATTGCGCATAAAGCTTTAATGAAAGACAGATTTATCATGATTAAGAATTTCATTATTAATCATGCATCAGCCATTCTGACGCTACAGGAATGAGCGAGTATAGATTCGTTCAAATGCTTATGAAATAATCATTCAATATAAAGTCATAAATTTAAATTTTTCAGTAAAAATTTAAGCTGCACTACTCTGTCTGTAAGTAATGTATAAATAATTTACAGTAACAGGCTCATTTTACCAATACATAGCAATTATGTTAAACGGTAAAAAATGCACTTTAATATGTATTAAAGTGCGATTTCTGAGTGTTTTAGCGCTTAATCGACGTGTTTTGCACATTATAGTGACAAACTTGTCTTAAACTAAGCTTATGCAGCACAATGTGCATAAATAGTCACATATCTATTAGTCTTTAATGTTTCTCTAATCAGCAGAGAAAACGCAATAGCATGACAGAAGAGTAAGTAGCTCACTTTGGGACAAAAGCTAGCTAGATTCCAAGCTCTAATTCGTGAGTTTCAGATTGAAATTTGTAATGAACTCATTGAGGTAATTAATTGCTACCTAGCCAAACATCAACAAGTGAGCATAAGGCACTAACCAAGTGGCCAATCATACACGGAAAGCTGGCCAGATTGTTTTGACACTTCTGGCCAAACAAAATCGGAAAGCTGGTCAAAAAAGACGGAATATACAAATGTATATTCCGCCCTAACGCATCCACGATTCCGAAACAGATTGGCCACCATTACGAAAAAAGTTGGCCAGTGTTCCGCAGAAAGCTGGCCACTCTTCACATACTACAAAAGCTAGGCAGGGCTAAAAGGTTTGGATGCCCAGTATCACCCTTTATGCATTTTTAAATAATTTTTGAGTCCCTCCCAGTCTTCTTCTAAAACAGCAACTGAAGATGAGGTCATACATCTTTTATATTCTTCGGCCTCAACGGTTAAATAATGTTCCAGCAATTTAACTGAGAAATTTTTCATCAAAGACGGCAAATTATGAATATGATTAGTCTCAATAAACACTTTTTTAATATCATTATTTTCCGAAAAATACCTAGAGTTGATAACACCACGCTCAATTATATTTAGTAAATGTTCTGCTACATAATCTGGGCATACCATACTAATGAACCTCCAAATCTTTTACAAACCGTTCTCCAGGTGCAGGATCTGGCATATCAATAACTTTCACATCCACCTTTTCTCCCACAAATTGACTTGACGCCTTAACGCCGTGATTTCCATCGATAACTTTACCTGCGGTGTCAACTGTAATCATACTATCCCTCTTCACACCATCAGCTACTAGCGATTGTTGGGTTTTTAGTCTACCTGCATCCAACCCAGTTCTATTTGTTGATAATGTCTTAGGATCAACAGTTTGAATTGTTCCCGCCTTGAGGCCCAAATTTGTCGGCAATCCAACAGGGCCATCACTAGCTGCAATAGTCGCAACCTCCGCTGTTTCAAGCGTAACAGCCAAAAGTGGGGAAGACGAAGCAGCTCCTGCAGTCCAAACAACCGCCGCAATCGCTGCTGCACCAGTGTAAGCATCCTGATTTTGTTGAATAGTTACACCTGCTGGCCTGTTCAGCCAACTTTCGGCCGCTTTTCCATCTGGGTCGGTGTATTTATACGGGTTGTTATTTCCATACGCATACCGATTAAATGAATGCACATCCCTGAATCCAATAGGATCATTGGAATAAAAGCGCCCTATTAATGGATCATAGTATCGTGCCTGCATATAAGTCAGGCCTAAGTCTTTATCTTGCAGATGTCCCGTGTAACCAATTCCTTCTTTATCGCCTCCGATGCGCTTGCCGAAGGGCTCAAAGTGGCTGCGGCTGATAATGTTGCCTGATGCATCAGATTCGGACACCACTGAGCCCAACATATCGGTATGCTGGTATCGCACTGTCGCTGCATAGCTGGGTATACTGATTAATGCCACTAGCAGCAAAATGAATTGTGTCCATAATTTCATTATTAATCCTTTGTTTACATTCATCACATATCGCTCCCACCACCAATCCCACTTGCAATTGCTTGTACCGTCTTTTGACCGCCATCTCCAGAGCATGTCAATGTTATCTGATAAACAGTGCCGTCACCTGCATACAAATGGTTACCGTTAATTCCAGATAACGACTCACTACCTCGATATACACCATTCACACTTTTATCTACTGTTCCTAAACATGAAGTGGTATTTGCACTACTCCAAGTAACTTTATGTACCCAAGTATTAAGAACCTCGGGACATTGCATCTTTGGAGGACATGGACTTCCAGATAATACCCATTGAACATTTAAACTTATGACTGGGGGAGTACCTACAAATAAAGCATTATCAACTTCAGCAACTAACTGTTTCCCTAGATATACACTATCTGTTTTCGTCCCATTTGCAGCCTCACGATATAACAACTGTCCGCCTTGGCTATAAACTGTGTAGTGGCTGCCGTCAGTCTTAGTTTGTTTGACTCGTTTATTATTACCATCGTAGACATAGCTAATCCCCTTAGCCGCTGTCATTTGCTGGCCTAAGTTATAATCAAGACTATAGCGCCCGTTATTAGTCACATTGCCGCGAGTATCATATTGGTAACCGTAGGCATAGGCACCAGTGAGGTTGTTTAAGCGATTGAGCGTCGTATTGTAATTGTAATTAATGGTAGAATTATTTAGATTACGGCTGAGGACATTACCTAGACCATCGTAGTTGTAACTACCTGCGCCCCATTTGCCATCAGCAGACTTAAGCCTATCTACCCCATCATAAGTGAGATTATCCACATCATTGTTGCGGTCCACCCAATCGATTAGACGGGCCAAATTGTCGTTATAGTCATAACTCGGGTCGAGACTATTTTTGACTGAGCCAGCTTTGATATCAGTCAGTGCATCAATACGTCCTGTCGTGTCTAACGCAACATTCCTGATAATCCCATTACCATACGTGAATTGCTTAATCTGTCCGTTAGGATGATAACTTACCCCAGAGGCATAACTACCGGCCTTAGTCGCTTGACCCAGTGCATTAGGTGCAAAATCAACTATTGCTCCAGAGGGAGATTTAAGAGAGCTCAGCCCGCCTAAGTTGTTATATTCCCAGTCCAGTACAAAGTCCTTGCCATCGAGTGCAAGAGTTTCTTTTTCGAGAGTATTCAAACTATTGTACAAATAGGTCCAGTTTACTGAACCAGCCAGTAAAGTGGTCAAGTTACCATTGGCATCATAACTATAGGTTTTATCGGGTGTCGTATCAGGAAAATTTTCGGTTCTCAACTGACCTAAATTGTCATAACTCAATAATACCTTGTGTGTCGCAGGGACAGCACTTGCATCACAAGCCGTTGTTGAGCCATTAGTCCCTTCTGCACGCCATATCTGTTGGCGTTGTCCATTGTAACCAAATGCCGAAATCCCCGTTTCAGGGCGCACCTGCTTACACAATTGTTGATAAGCATCGTAAATTCGTGTTTCAGTCACACTGCCTTGCCTAATACTTGTTACTTGACCAAATATGTTATAATCAATTGCAACATCATCTGTATCTGGTGCCTCTATTAAAGTTGGATGATCAAATGAAGGTTCACCGTAGGCAAGGTAAGTCGTTGTAGTTGTATTGTTTTCTCCATCAGTAACAGCAACTTTATTACCTGACAAATATTCACGACGACTGACGCTACCATCGCTCGTTCGAGTCTGAGTAATTACTCGTCCCAAAGCATCATATTCAGTTTCCATTCCAATCCGGTTACTTGCATCAGCGCTTAGGAAACTGGCTAATGTTTGACGATTATCATGGTCGTATGCAAACGACTGATATCTGGTCGTTGATGGATTAGATATGTCACGTTCTTGAGTCAAAATAGATCTCAGCAAACCATCATGATAAATACGTTTTTCATAATTACCTTGCGAAATTGTCTGACGTAGGCTGCCGACCGCAACATCACTGCCACTTATCCCATCTCCAGCACTATTAACAACAGTATAACTGATAACTTTGTCCGCCCATTTAGGATCAGCATAATCAATTTTTATTAACCAGCCGAGTTCATTGTATGAATAAGTACGCTTATGTCCTACAAAGTCAGTTAAGCTAACAACCTTTCCATCAGGATTAACCTCAAATCTAGCAATTATCGTATTAGATGAACTGTTGTTAGCCAGGTCACAACCATTGTCTGCTGCACAAGGCATGGTAATCTCTCTAGCCTGTCCTCTATAGTAATCACCATAAAGCTGATACAAATTTGAATCTTCAAATTTAACTAGTTTAAGATTCCCATCTGGAAAATACTCTTCATTACGGCTATAAACCTTTCCAAATCTATAATTAATATAAGGTAGCCCTTTATAACCTCCTGATGTTGGATGATATATTATCTTGTTTAAGGGGATCCAATTTATACCATCAAAAGAAATTTCCTTGCTTATAGGCAAGCTTAACAACCAGAAGTCAGTAAGGTTTAAATATGATAGACGTGAATAACTTATAGAGTCAGAGAAATCATTAAACTCTTTAGATATCCCGTACTTTCCAAATTTATCATAGTTTAAAAATTCAATTGAATATGAGGTAGAAACACCATTTTTTTCATAGAGTACATCTACTTTAGATTTTACATTAACGAAGTACTCAATACTGTTCCTATTCAGCGTATCTTTTGGAGAATATATACTCCCCCCCTCATACCAAGTTTCACCATATCTAGCACCTTGTGCATACTCAAACAAAGTTCTTTTAGTTAAAAAACCATTTTCAACAATGTCAGTTGCAGCAACATTTCCCTCAGAAAAGCTTGTCGATAATCTATCTATATAATGTATTATTGTAGAATCTGGACCTACAATGGTCGTCGTTTTAAAGTTCTTTGTGTCAGTAATATTTGATGGAAAACCACCGACTGGAAGAGATAACGTGTTTGGGGTAATTGCAGGTATTAAACCCGTACTAGGAACTCTAGCATCTACAGCTCTGTTGTAAAAACCAGCATTTTGCGAGTAATTATAAAACCATGTCAAAGGAGAAATTGAAGGCCCCTCGATGACTCTCTTTACTAAGTTAACTTTTACAGTACAATCCAAATTACGCGACGTGATTGTATTGTTTATACCTCCAATAGCGACTTCACTTACCAACAATGTATCCGCATCCACACTTGCTCGACCATGATATATTCTTTTAAAGTCATAGCTTATTTTCAAACCATCAGGGGTTATAATAGTCTTAGTGGTAGGCGCATTAGGGTGATTAGGATCTATGTTGCATGCTCCAGCACTATGAGCCCGCGTAGTAGGATGTCTATTGGCTAAATTTAATGATAATGTCGGACTATAAAAATTCAAGCTTTTAGGATATTGCCACTTTTTCCCCTCTGGAAGAACGACTTCAAAAGTATTATCTTTTTGGTTATACCACCACGTTTTTCCATTAGCAACCGCCCTTTCAACCTTTCCATTTGAATAATGAATTTCAATCTGTCTTGAGTCAGAAGAATGTATCTTTGATAAATTTCCAACCGAATCGTATTGATATTCTACGAAATTTCCAAACCTATCCTCAACCTTTTTAACCATCAGAATTTTTGTAAATTTTGCCCAGGGATTGAAATTTACACCAGTGTATGTTCCTGAATCATATTTCTTAATCTGCTCAAAAAAATATTTATTTCCATTACTTGTTGTTACGACCACACCTTCTTCACCATTACCGGCATCAGTACAGCCAGAGATATATGCACCAGACTTAGTAATTTGTTTATCGTGAAAATCTGGATCGTCAACTTTACTACCATTAAGGAATTTTTCCGTCGCCCCCCCTGGAATATGAAGCAATTTACCATCCCAATATGCAGATGGTTCTATATAATTCCAATTGCCTCCAACAGGGTAACCATGTTGCCCTTGAGGATAAGAACCTGTACAGTTGTATCCATTATATACGCCGCCAGTTGGTGAATCAGAAGTATTGGATGCTCGGGCTGATCTATCCATGTAATACATACGAATAAATGGGATATCCCATTTCCAATCTCCTGGCCCTCCAGTATCCATATCATCATTGGGGATCCAACGTCTTAACTCTACTGGAAGATTAAAATTTCCAGGGATACTTATATCAGTAGCAGAAAAAGTGAATGCCCCCGTAGCAGGGTCATATGTACCAGAGTTATCATCTCCTAGTTGTAACCCATCATATTTCTCGTACTCGTCAGGGTTAATCGCTTTATATAAATCATGCTCAGCATAAGCTGAATTTACAAATACAAAAAATAAAAAAATAATTTTTATATTTAACCTAGAAAATCTATTCATAACTCGTCCTTGATAATCAGATAATTCAGATAATTCAGATAATTCAGATAATTCAGATAATTCAGATAAATCATCAATTTCACGGAAATACAAATTTTACTAATCAAAAAATAGATATATGTAACGTGAAAATTTGTCTTACATTTTAAAACCATAATATACAGCACTGTCGTTCGGTAAAAATGCACACCCAGCATACCGTATATGGAAATCTAAAGTTGCATTGAAACAAATTAAAAACATTTAACAAACAAATGTCAATATAATTAAACGCATTTTGGATACGATCATTGATAGCAACTAGTTTCAAGAAGACACCAGCTCTCTCCACTTCAGAACAAAGCAGGATTTCTGCTAAATGGAGTTTGTTGAGATCTATAAAAAATGGCTTGCTTGATAGAAACTATGTGAATTGCACTATGACTATTATTTGAGCATTGGAGAACAGTCATGAGAAAAATGCGCCCGAACGTTTCCATGCCCAAGCGCTTTTTCATCACAATAAGTTCGTATTATTTGCTCTTTTTCGAAGTATTCTTTGGCGAGCCAAATGCAGTGCTCGGTATGTCAATTTTCCCCTCTACTAACTTGTTTCCAATCTCAATAAAGCCATCAATAGCAGAATCAGGCATGCCCCCAAGTCTGTAGTGGCCTAAAAAAATTGGTCAGCTTGATTGAAGCTATACGAGTTTCATTGCCAGTGCTGATGTGAAAAAGATGTGCACTTTAATAACTATTAAAGTGCACTTTTAGCGTGTTTTAGCGCTTAATAGACGTACTTTGCGCATTATCGTGACAAACTTGTCTCAAACTCATTTTATGCAGCACAACATGCATAAATAGTCACATATCTATTAGTCTTTAATGCTCCACTCTTAATCAGCTAACACATAACTCAGGCTGAACTCAGAAAAAAGCCTCATGTCTATGTCAGCTTAGATAGTAACAGTACTAAACAGATTTAAGCGTAAGCATAGACTTCTAAGTAGATAACCAAATTTAGTGTGCCATTACGTATCTGTGATTTGCATACCTAAACTCCTTACCCAGCAGTTTGTGACGAGGTGTGCACCCAATCTAGGTGATTTGATTTAAATATATCAACTCCTGTTTGGCGGATGGTGTCTATCCACTGATCGGCGGCAAAGGCACCGACATTAAGCTCTTTAATAGCGGTTTCTTTCAGTATTCGATGTTCATTCTCAATCGTAGTTGGCATTAGGCCTGCGTCATCGGTATTCACACAAACAGTTATAGGGCCCTTACGTATGCCGAATTTATTGAATTTTCCTTCATTGGCTAGCCATGATGAGCAGGGCGGATTCCATCTAAAAATGGGATGTTCGACATACTGTTTGAAACGGCCAATGAAAATATTGGATGTTGGGCAGGCCTCAAGCACTATCTGGCGTTTACTATAGCGCTCTATCAATAAATCTTGTATCGCGTGTATTAACCTCAATTCGGCATTCGATAAATTATCACTGAGTTCGTCGTCATCGCTGGCATGATAATTAAGATTTCGGCAATCAATGGATATCACATCATCGCACCTCTGTGGTTGGTTAGATGAGGCGATGACTCCCTGATTTAGATAATGTTGCCACAGCTCTACTGGTTTGCTGTTTTTATTCTGTTCTAAATAGGTCATATCTGGCACCCAGATTTCCCATTCGGTGCCTACGGCTTGGCTGGGTAAAGGTTGTATCAGTGGGCAATTACGTCTCAGTTTCCAAGCCTGATATAAGTCGTTTGCTATGATTCGGTCACCGTAAACATGAGAAGACCAGCGTTGAATTTTGTTTTCTATAACGGACAGCACGGCTTGGAATTCAGGTAACTGTTGAATAAGCTCCAAGGCTTGAAAGTAACACCATACTAAGTTATCTAAGTGCTGACCTGCTGTAAGGTAAATGCGTTGTTGGCGCTTTGCCCAATCGTCGACATCCACACCCAAAGCCAAGGCGTGACCTAATCTATCACCCGGCTTAAAATTACAGAATAGGACTGCTTCATCAATAGCACGTAAGCCGCTTAGTAAGTGGCTGTAATCTTCACCTGCATGTATGGTGAGAAAAGGTTGTCGTAAGCGTGTCTCAAACCGCGACTGATGCTCATGCTTGGCAGAACGTAATACCCGTAACGTTGGTGCGAAGATTTCGATAGGCAACTCATTCTCATTACCCGCAACATCGAAACCACGAACAAGTGCTCTAAGATCTACCCTGTTCTGCGGTACTGGCGTTGATGCTAAGTTGGTATTGGTTGTTAAATCGCTATAGTGAGCCGAACAAAAAAACTCCTGAAGCTTTCGCACCTGTGTTAATAGTTGATTGCGGTATACATACTGCAGCTTATCTCCTTTATGGGAGTATTTTGAAAAACTACGATTAAAATGGATGACAAAATGACTACGACTATCAAGGTTTTTAGCTATTAACTCGTTAGCAAAGCGCGTAAGTTCGGTTGGCTTGAGCTTATAAGAAATTTTTGTTTTGGCCTTATTCTCTTTGTCATTAATAATAAGGCCAGGCGCACCGCGAAACTCTCTATGAGTGTGGCTTGAAAAATCATGTGCTAATGAGTGGTTCTTATAGTTCAAGCCGCTCATATTATTACTCTGAGGCTTTCGATGTTTAAAGCCAAAATAGTCGACAAAATTGCCGAGGCCGACCCCGGAAACAATCATGTAATTACGCAGCAAATTACTAGCTTGCACATAAGAAGTAATTTTTTGAGTCAGGGCCTCATCTGAATTTAGCTCATTTTCTAGCAGTAACCCAGTAACCAACAGCAACCAACGGCCAGTCTCTGATGTATCTTGAAGGTGAGAATAGGCCAATAAACGTTGAGGTATAGTTTCTACAGATTGAGTTTCAAACATTGCCAACAGATTGGTGTTTAAATCGCATAGCGCTAATTGTTCCCAGTTAGGTACAGCTATACTCTCATCCGGCAGCCAGAGTTCTTCCACAATCCTAGAAAACAGTTGGTTCACCATCAGTGGTAATTGGCTTATATCCAACTTACCACTATTAAAAAGACTACATTCGGGGCGATACGGCCATTGGCTTTGGGCTAGGTCTGGTTTCTTTGCGAGATAAAGTGAAAAATCTAACAAGGAAAGAGAGTTATGACCATGTCCATTTAAATGGACATGGTTGTCGGCAACCGACCTGCTATCAAAACGTTTAGGCAACGCCGAGGGACATTGGTGCTCTGCTGCAGCTAATACTTGCTCTATACCCAATACCTTATGCTGTAGTAGATCAGCGTAACCGTAGCCAATCACCCAAATAGGGTCAAGCATTGCGATCAGAGCAAGCCACTCTTCAAGTCGTTCCGCTTTGACTTCGAAACGATCGCCACGCCAATCTAAAAAATGTTTATGAACTCTTTGTATTACTGAAGAAATACATATCTCAAAGCGCTCGTTAAGCCACGATTTGAGAGCAAACTCTGTATCCTCCTGACGTAATGGCGTACACAAATAGGATTGAAAGTCTTGTATGCACTTAAATACATGCTGCTTGAGACTCGAGACATCAGTAATGCTAGTGGCAGTTAAGTTTCGGTTTAGCGAGTACTCTAATATTCGATCTGAGCTAAGCAGTGCAATAGGTATAAGCCACTTGATGTCAATTGCTAGCATCAGAACCTATCCCTAAAATGTTACAAAGTACTCTATATCCAGACGATAACTCAATTATGTCTATCTTTTTATCGCTCAGCTCTTTTATGATGGTAGATCTAAGCGTCTGAGAAAAATCGTCATTATTATCAATACGGATTTTTGCAATTAACGCATCTAAATTATCCACTCCACAGATGGGATATAACTTGGTGACAGAGCTAAGTCTTCTGTTAGATTGTATCTCTTGTACTATGGGAATTGCCTGAGTCTGCTCTTGAAATAACATTTGTTCAAATCGTCTTTTATTCTCATATTGACGATCTAAAACCTCTTTTGATTTTGTTAAAGAAAGAGGCTTTTTGTATACAAATGCTCCCTGTGGCTTGAGGTCATCCGTCCTTGAGTGATTGGTGCTGAATATCGGATGATCCCAGATCGCTGCGATTAACTTCCCCGCAAGCACGTTTTCAAAATAGTCTTCATTGTTATCACCATTATACTTACCAGTTTTTAGGTCGACAAAAACCCCCACATTACGAGTAAAAACATGTTCCTTATTAATAAAGTTAGAATGATTTCTGATGGTTATTGATCTAGCGCTGCTGGCCAAGTTGGCTTTGACTGCGCCAGACTTTTTTAAAAATGTAGCAAATGCATTAATCGAAATGTACTCAAATCGGCGCACTGTATCGCTTAAGTGCTCATCTTCTAGCTTGTTATGATTAATCCGCAACAAATGAAGCTGTGTAAATACTTTATTGAAGACAGCATGTAATAGAGGAAGTAAATTTTCTCTCTGCAGCTCAGAAAGTATGCTCGAGTGCTTGACTGACCACGTGGCGAGATCTTGCGCGAAGCTTATCTCAAAACCATATTTTGATGCTTGCTCTGCGATGTCAGCATCTACCTCATCGATTTCATCACTATTGTTACCCTCTTCTTGAGTAATATATTTAGTCGGGTTGATGGCATGAATACAGTAAAATGGAGCATCACTCAGTATTTTATTGAGCAGTTCTCTCCAGATTTTATCGTAGTAACTTTGTTTTAAATCATTCTTTAGCATTAACAGAGAACACCCCAGTATTTCAAATGCTCTACTGAAGAAAACTTTGTAGCTCTGATTTCCTTGAAACCCGTAATAATCTCTATGGGTGTAAAGATTGAAAAGAACAGAGTTCTTTATTTTTTCTTCCTTAATCGCATTACTCGATATTGTCATCCTGCGGGTATGCATTTCTAACGGTGGCATACTGCGAAGAACATTGGAATTTACGGCCCCTTTAAGCACGAAGCTATTTGTCATTTTAGCTTCTCCATCACCGATTTGATTTAGTGCTATTTCTTGCTCTGCTTTAAAATCTTTATCCGCCCAATCAAGCCCCAAAAGTGATTGCGCAATAGGATTAAATGATAATAACTGGCTCATGCGAATTTCAGCGTTTTGATCGGCTGTCAGCAATTGTTGTGCTGAAACGGCGTTGGTATAGGTGGCTCCATGCCTATTGGTTGTGGCCCAAATTTTTAAAGATTCCCACTCTGACCAACGGGGTGTTTGATTCAGCCTTGTGGGTGGTAAAAGACGTATCAGTTGCACTATATCTCGAGCATTGGAGGGAAGAGGATAATCAGTGCTTCTTTCTTGGCCATTACTTAAGCCGAAGAAGCAGTTTTTAAAAATTTGGTCGTAAGATTTGCCATAAGGAGAATAGAAAGAGGTTTTTTGTTGATTGAACTCTTCAATTTCAAGAGATGCTAATAAGTTCTCAACAGATAAAAGTGATATCCGGTGTTGATTAGGGAGTACTTTCGTTAAATATGCATCTTTTAGCCTACCAGCCATGTCAATAGCATTTTTTGTGGTCACGGCATCGGCATTCTTAGATACCGCATCATCAAGAAAATGTTGCTTTACCATATGTTGATAAAGAGCTTCGTCACCGCTGATCAGAGGAATAATGAAAGGGCAGCCTAACATTCGGCGCACAACATCGAGTACTTCATAGGCCCGGCCAAGCGCCATATCAACGTCATCGATTGGGATTACTATTGCAGTACTCGCTAAAATCTTTGCGCAAACTTCAACATAGTCGTGAAAGAATCGTTCTACTTGAATGCCTGAGCGATATTTTAAAATTCGGTCAATTCCCATTCGGTCTTCATAGTCACTCTCTTGTCCCAATGAATCCGCAAGTTCCTTAAGCTTGGAGTAAAAATCCGTTTTGAAGGTATCAAGCTGCTTGCATGACTTATTGAAGACTTTTTCGACTTCGTTATATAAATGAGCAACCACAACATTGGTAAAATTATCATGGTTAATAAGTAATGTCGGGTCGATGGCCGGAGTGAAGTATAAGGGGATGTCCTTTGACTCTGCAGCCTTGCCCCATACTTTTTGCGCATTATTTAGGAAAACAGTTTTGCCTGCACCTCGTCCACCACTGATGAATATCGCATCATGCATTGCCTGAGGCTGCAGGTGTCTTTCAGTTTTGCGCCGCTCACTATATTCCTTAGCTTGATTTGCAATGGTGACAAGGTTTTTGACGAGACTTTCACCTGCTTGTTGTTGCCAGAGTTCGCCATTATCAATATTGAAGTTATCATTGAAATTAATGTTACTTAGGTTTAATACTATCGTGTTGCTCATGAGCTTTCCTTGGCGATCATATTCTTGTTCTGTGGTGATTGTTTGTGTGATAACTTCAGTCTATGTAGTAGCTTAGACTTGATATGTCAGCTCAAATCGAGATTTATATAACTAACATCAGTATTCCACAACAAAAGCGGTTTAGTTGTTAATGGCACCTAGAGCATTCATAACAACAGCACCAAGTTGTCGAGTGTTATATGGATTACCATTCACATTGAAAATACTTAGATTTAGCTCAGCAGCCAGCTTTCTCAATTCTGGTTTTGCTATAGGCATCAGCTTTCCGTCGACATAAACTTCAATAGTACCGTTCTCAAGTTCTTTAATTACACGACTACCGTATGAAGCTGTCTTAACATGTTTTAACTCAGTCGTAAGCTTAGGGCGGTCTATCAACTTAGATAAAGAAATAGTATTTTTCCCTGTGCCATTAACACTCATTAACCGTAAAGCCTCAGTCACACTGACGTCTAACAGTAATTCAATTTGCATTTCTTCAGTGTTAACACGGAGAATTATGACTCTGTCTACTAAGCTGAGAGTTTTTGGATTAAATGAAATGTGACCACCAAGTCCCATCATTGCCGTTGTTTTTACAGAGATCCTTTCCCCTTTTTCACTAACAACATCATAACCCTTTTGATTTACCTCAGTGGCCATCTGACCATTGGAGATAAGTGCTGCATATAGCTCACCAATGCGTCCAATCAAATGACGAAGTTCAGTTGGCTCAACACCCCACTGTAACTCACGCTCAAACCAAGACATCGCTTCGCCTAGAGACTGGATGATTTGCATCTGTGTTAGAGCCATATATTACTACCTGAACTGTCCCAGCACTGCTCTTTAATTAAGCATTCTGCCGTACATTATGTACGGCAGAATGCTTACATACTTGTCTAACTGATAGAATTTATCGATTAATACGAGAGACCATATTCTTCAAGGTTGATACCAAAAAACGGCTCTAAAATATGTTCTTCAAACTCTGCAATTTCATCTTCAGGCACTTGAATGAAGGTAGAACGATGATTTGGTGCCCACCACTTATTAGGTCCTTCATAGCCCACATTACTGATCGCTAGCCTGATGAGCCTGAATGGTCTATCTGCCCAACCATCACCTTTAGATGAAAAAAAGTTTACAGGCCCAGTGAACTGACCAAGTAAGCAAATACCGTTATTTCCGTGAGTAAGATAAAAGTAGTCACCAACATCAGCGTTAATGAAATGCTCACCTTGTGTTGTCGAGGATTGTCCCTTCGCGGCTGTATTAATATGAACATATACCAGTCTATGTTCTATTGACGATGATATATCGATAAGAGAAAAATATTCAGTTCCCTGAGATAACTTCCAAAAGGTTGGTAACATGCAAACTCCATTTTTAATGATTTACGACTTTATTATAACGGGTACTATATAAAATACTCTTACACATTAATCATTTGTAACTATGACGGCAAGCATTGAAAACGTCTAAGGATCACATTTACGCTTCTAAAATAAGCCTTTTAAGGCGGATTAATGCAGCTGTTTGTGCCAACTGAAACTGTTTATTGTTCACTTCTAAAGTTCGGTGCTTAAATAGAAACCTGCTCAATTTCCAGCGTTTTTTGTTGATCATGCGATACCAGTAGCTAAAACCGTATTTCAGTACCATATTGCGTTGTTCTTCATTTAAGAACATCAATATCATCGGGCTATAAAAAACGGTACTTTTAAGAAAATAAGGGGCGTTTTCAAGTTGGCCAAGAGAAATAGCATCCTGTGAATCCGCAAACTTAAATACACGCTCTACACGACTAATCGGTACGTATCGTTTCTTAGCGGTATCATAAACTAGCAAATCAACGTAATGGGGCCCTTTATCTAGATATTTTCTTAACTTATCGTACGCTAAGGATCTATTCGATCTTGGGCAGCC
>NZ_JBHFFD010000016.1:0-8450 GCF_043359565.1 Shewanella sp. S23-S33
ATCGAGGGCGCATGCACGTACACGAGTAAATCCATATCACCAGAAATACCACGGCAGGTAATCACTTCGGGGATCGCTTGGAATACGTGTACCACATCGGCGCAACGTGGACATTGATGCTGGATTTCGAAATAAGCCGATACTCCTTCTTTTTGCGACTCACTCAAGAGCACTTGATAGCCACGGATCACTCCAGTTTGTTCGAGCTTTTTTATGCGCTCGGCAACTGCACTACGGGATAGATTGACCTGTTCGGCGATATTCGACACGCTCTGGCGTGCATCCTGACGCAAACTATGAATGATGGCCGTATCGAATTTATCCAAGGGTGACTCCAGTGAAAATGGCTATATTGAATCTGTGTGTTATTTTTCCATTGGTTTGAATAACCACAGAATTTGCTGAGTATTTTTGCTTAAAATTTTACCAAAATTTAAGCTGGCCGTCATTTTGATGGAAATAACGTTATTTGCCGCGATTTTGCCGGTATTGGACGTGGAGAACACTGAAATTAACGGCAGATTGTAGGGCGAAATCTCATTATACTGACAGCTCAAAAACCACAGAATATTAACAGATGAATTCAAATAGCGGAACTATAGGTCGTTGGCAAGGTGCGGGTTTAATGGCGACCACTTTGCTCGGTACAGGGGTATTTATTTTGCCTCAGATGACTATTGAAAAAGCGCATTCTGGCGCCTTAGTCGCATGGATCTTGTTAACCTTGGCCATTATTCCAGTGGCACTGGTCTTTGGTCGTTTAGCGAGTGTATTTCCCCATGCCGCAGGCCCCGCTTACTTTGTCGAAAAAGCCTTTGGTCGCACTGCTGGTCGAACAATTGGACTGATCTTTTTACTGGTTGTGCCCATGGGGGCGCCGGCCGCGATTTTGATGACCTTCCAGTTTGTGAATGCCTTAATACCGATATCGGGTTGGTCCAAGGTTGGTGTTGAAATACTCGTGATTTTTGGCTTGTTTCTGATTAATTTAAGAGGCATCCAAGTGTCGGCTAAGCTGCAATTTGGCCTGACACTTTGCATTGTCGCCGTTGTTGTGGTCTTGTTTGGTGCGAGTAGTTTTCAGCAAGGTCATCTGACGACACTTGTTAGCCATGGTATGCCTGAAATGCCGACCGTGATGATTGCCGCTGGCATCGCTTTTTGGAGTTTCTTGGGTATAGAAGCTATGACCCATCTTGCCGATGATTTTCGTCGTCCGCAGCAGGATATGATCCCCGCTATGATGATGGGCACAGTGCTGGTGGGCGTGATTTATGTGGCTTGTACACTTTTACTGCTATTAGTGCCGACAGATAAAAGTGTCGCCATGATCGGCGTATTTGACCAACTACTCGGTGGTTACGGCGCACAAGTGATTGGTGTGTTAGGTATCGCAAGTGGATTGGCAACCGTTAACGTGTATGCGGCCAGTGCGGCACGTCTGGTCTGGAGTTTTAGTTGTGAAGGCATTTTACCGCGCTTCTTTGCCGTTAAGAATGCCCACGGAGTGCCCATTCGAGCACTTGCTGCGCTGTTATCTGTGATGGCAAGCGTGATTGTACTGACTTACCTTACCGGGCAAGAGCTAGAGCACCTTATCGCATGGAGCAACGGCGTATTTGTGGTGATCTATTTGATGGCTATGCTCGCTGCCGCTAAGTTATTACCACGGCACAATTGGCCGCTGGTGGCGCTGGGTTGTGCGTTTTGCTTAGTATTAGGTTTTGCCCTAGGTGCAAGTATGTCCTACGTGCTTGTGTTGATCTTAGTGGTCGCGCCATTTTTGTGGTGGCAAAAGACCCATATTAGTCGCAAACAAAGTTTGGCGTTACCTGAGTAATATTCGCCCCCTCTGGGGCTAAATCAACATGATGGGTTAATTAAAAAAGCCCCGAACTCTTTATTGTCATAAGAGTTTGGGGCTTTTTTGTGTGGCTTAGTGGATTTCGAAACTGGATAAGATAGAGTGCGATTAAATTGCATGAAATAAAGAGGTAAACCTTAAGTCTGATGGCCGCCAAGCTTTGTTGCCGAAGGACTGCACATTACTGATATTTAATGTATCTCGGTGAGCGAGGCGATAACTTGTGTTCTATATTTTGATCATTCATACGGAAGGAGAATAAATATGGATTCAGCTGCGTTGCTCAATCGTGTCGATGAGTTACCTAGGTTACCTAAGGCGATCAGTGAATTGTTAGATGCGGTCAATGATGACAATGCGACAGTAAAAAGCATTGCCACTAAAGTTTCACACGACCCCTTAATCAGCGCTAGGGTGTTACGCCTTGCTAATTGTGCCCACTATGGACGCAGTCGAGAGGTTGGCACTATCGATGAAGCTGTTGTGCGTCTTGGGATGCAAACCCTACGAACCTTAGTGCTCGCATCGGCGGTGATTGGTGCTGTCCCTAAGTGTGAAGGAATAGATTTAGCCCAGTTTTGGGGGCAAACCTTTGAGATTGCGCTTTATAGTCAAGAAATGGCAAAGCGTTGTGGCGCAGTCCCAGAAGAGGCTTTTACTTGCGGTATCTTGCATCGTATTGGCGATCTATTGATTGCGGCAGTATCGCCTGAAGATGCGGCGAAAATTGCCGAAGCTGTGGCGCAGGGCAAAGATAAGCATCAGTTTGAGCGCGAGTTACTCGGATATGATTCCCCGGATATTGGCGCATTACTAGCGAAAAATTGGAAGTTTACACCAGCGTTAGTGCAAGGCATTTTGTATCAAGACCACCCTAAGGATTCAAACCCATTTTCAAAACTTGCTGCGTTATTATGCTTATCTTACAAAGTTCTAGATGAGTGGGATACGATTGAGGATGAGGAGAAAACCAGTTGGTTATCTCAATTAGCGACTAAGAAAGGATTGAAGATGGAGATGGGCGGGCTAAGGACTAAGTTGACTGAATTACACGGTTCGGGATATGAAATCGGTAAAGCGTTAGCTTAGAATTTTGTTTCGCTTAGTTTTTTGGTGAGTAGGGTGGCAATAAAAATATTTTTAGCCAAAGAGCGATATCAATTTAGTCTTAAGAAGACCATCGCGTGAATGGGGAGCGGGTGTTTCGCATTCACGCTTTTTTATGGGTTTTTGTTGATTTGCACTTTGACTGAATAGTGGATGTGGCTAACCAGTTTGTTGGGTTGCAGCTATGGCAAGATTACGCATTTGGATCAACTCGCTGTGTTTGAGGTGCAACAAATCGGCGGTGCGTCGAATGATCTGGTCTTCATATTGGGATAGCTGGCCATCAGCGTAGGCCAGTTGCCACATTGCGAGCAACAATTGCTGCTTTTGCGCTAGGCTAAATTCAGCGTTAATGGCTGAGGTGAATTCAAAGAGTGAGGTTGCGCTTCCTTGTACGCTTTTAGCTTCATCAATCAGTATCTTAGCGTCTATTTCTGACATTGATAAGGTATCGGTTAGCATCTTC
Organism: Shewanella sp. S23-S33; assembly: GCF_043359565.1. NCBI lineage: Bacteria > Pseudomonadati > Pseudomonadota > Gammaproteobacteria > Alteromonadales > Shewanellaceae > Shewanella > Shewanella sp. S23-S33. The sequence continues at coordinate 3,438 of NZ_JBHFFD010000016.1, forward strand.
GGTAATAAGGCTTCTTCCTCTGCCGTTAAGGTCTCATCGGCAAATACGACTTCAAGTAACATACTCGCTGCGGCCAGTTTAAGTTGATGTGCCTTGTCTTCAGGGGAGACTGCTTGAGTATGAGCTTCAAAAAATCGTTTTAATTTCGCAATCATATTTGGCGGTTCTCATGCTGGAGGGAATATAAAGTAGAGTCGATTGGGAAGTGAAAGTTCACCCTAAACCTTGTATTGCTTAGGGTGAGGTAAGACTGAATTACAGTAGCGAGTTCAGACCTTTCACCAGTAAGTCTGAGGTGCCTTCAGTGCCATTGGTATCTAAGTAAGACTTAGCTATGTTGATCATTGGCATTGCTAGATCTTTAGAAATGCCCAATTTTTCAAAGGCGTCTAAAACCATAGCACTGCCTTGCAGTGATGAACCTAAATCACCCGCTTTGGATAATAAGCCAGAAACACCCGATTTTGAGTCCAATTTAGGCGCAGCGGCGAGCAAACTATCGGCATTAGGAATGCTGGCAGCCAGTTTTGAGTAGTCGGTTGTTCCTAGGCTTGATTGCGCTAAGCCTAATAAACTGCCTAAGCCACCTTCGGCTTGAGTTTGGTTTAAACCCAATTGTGACATGACGCTGCCAACTAAATCATTCGACTGAGTTGCCGCTGCTGTAGTGGTCGCTTTTTCAGTTTTGGCTTGAGTTCCTGCCAAGTTATCTAACCAGCCTGCACTGGCGGGCGCCGCTAAAATACAAGTGCTGAGGAGGATAGAGAAGGTCAGAGTGTGTTTCATATGGAAGCGTCCTTTGATGGTTTGCGCACGAGTTCGCTGGACAGTTTAGCGGGTTTGTCACTTTTGTTGCAGTAGTTTTCTGTGATTTACGGTTCACACTGGTGATTTCTACTGTGCATTGCCAAGGGATTTTCGGTATCCTTAGCGGCAATTCTAAGTGTTAATTCATTTCAATTATTTGGAAAGTCGCATGTCACTATCCGCAATTTTGTCAGAAGCCTATAACTTCTTCCGTAATCATCTGGCGCAACTCGCTATGCTGACGATCCCATTACTCTTGATCCAAGTGGGGATCCAGTTATGGCTTGGTATAGAGATGAGTAAAGTTGATCTAGAAAACCCACAGTTTGGCGCTCCGCATATGATCGCCATGATGCTGTTACTACTTACATTTTCGGTATTAATTGCCGCTTTGACTCTGTTTTTAGAACTGCGCTCACAAGGGCATAGTCCTTCAGCGGGAGTGGTGTTGAAGGCGAGTTTACCTTTTGTTCCACCATTATTATTGGCTGGGGTGTTTTCTGGTCTAGCGATTTTAGCACCAGTGATGCTGTTTGCCGCCTTCGGTCCTGTGTGGCTGGTAGGATTGGTAATTAGCTTCTATCTCTTTGCGCGTTTAGCCTATGTGAACTTTATGGTTGTGGTTGAGCGCTTAACACCGCTAGAAGCGATTAAGGGTAGTTTTAGTTTTAGTGGCCCTATCGTACTGAAAACCATTGCATTATTGATGTTATATTTACCACTCTCAGTCATAGGTAGCCAGCTTTCTGGGTTAGCGTCCATGGGCGGATTACCTGTGCAAATGTTAGCGGATACTTTTATGTCTTTTATTGGATTATTCGTTAACGTCGCTTTGTTCCGCTTATATATGGTGTCGAAAAAACCAAGCGTCGAATAGTGCAACATCAATTCAGCCTGTAGGGAATCACTCATGGGGACGAAAACAGTCATTAAGGATAGTGAGTTTATCCACGATTTTTCGGTCTCCTTGAGTGATGATTACCTCAAGGCGAAAAGCTATGTGCAGGATGTACCGACACAGTCGCTACTGCACATTCGCAGTTTTACCCATAAACTTACAGAGTTACTGGGACAAGATAAGCAAATCGCGTTTTCGAGTCCGAATTTATACGATAGGATCGAACAGCTAAATCAGCGGCGCGTGATTGATGTGAAGACCACTCGTGCCCTGCATCGATTGCGTGCCGACGGTAACCGCGGCGCTCATCCTGAGAAATATCATCTCACCCAAGAACAATTACTCGCGCTAGCGCAAAAATCCATTAAAGATGTTCTGACTTTAGTCGAGCACTTGTATCCTAAGGTTAAAGGTCGAGTTGCCCCTGACTACTGTTATGAAGCGACTGACGCTATGACGGTGAGGGACTTGTGCTACCGCGCTGTGATGGAAGATGACCCGCAAGCGCAGTATTTGGTGGGGATATCGTTTAAGACCAAGGCTTTGATACTGAAAGAACAAGAACTGCTCAAAGAGCAAGAACTTGTGGCTGAAGCCGAAGCTATATCAAGCCAAGATTTATCCACAGTTTCACCTCTAAATACCATTTCTCACATTAGCGCAGCTGACAGTTTTGCCCGAGCGGCCTATTGGTTTTCCCTTGCGGCACCTAAGCACATGGAAGCCTTACATGAGCATGGCGTAGCACTGATCCACGGTTATCAAGGCGCGCCAGAAGTGGCTAAAGGTGAACAGATCATTGCCACTGCAGCAGCAGCAGGTGTGGTCAATGCGATGGCGTTATTGGGATATTTTTATCTTGTAGGCAGTGAGTCGTTTCAACCCGATAGCAAGTTAGCACAGCAATACTTACAAGGTGCTGCAGATGGCGAGCAAACCGAAGCGATGGCGAATTTAGGAGTGTTGCATTACCAGCAAAAGAACTTAACTCAAGCCTATCATTTTATAAGCAAAGCCGCGCAAGCAGGTTATCCCCATGCCCAGTATCATTTAGCATTAATGCTTGCCAATGGAGATGGTTGTACTCGAGATATGATTGCCAGTGAGCATTGGATGGCCGAAGCTGCCGAGCAAGGACAGCTCGATGCTATGCTCACGCGGGCGCAGCATATGCTCAATGATGACAATGCCTTTGGCAGTGATTTGACTCAAGCTGAGGATTATTTGCGCCAAGTGATCAAATATAGCCACAGTGTGCCTGCGATGATTGAGCTGAGTATGGCACTGGCCGACGGTATCTTAGGGCGAATTGATGTCGTTGGATCTGCGGCTTTACTTAAGCTGGCACGGCAAAATGCCAATAAAAAAGAGGCGGATATTATCGAGCCTCTGTGGCGTTCACTGGTATTACAGATTGAAAATGTGCTTGAGGTAACCCAAGATCCCGCCGAAATTCATAGCCTTAAACGCGCGCAGACCTTACTCGCTTGAGCGCAGTTTTGCTTCGATTGAACTAGTGTTCATCCTCTTTATGCTCAAAAGTGCGCCCTTGATGGCGTGTCGCATTAGATTCCCTAACAATAGTGTCAGATCCATAAACCTGACTCTGCGGCTCCTCTGTCGCGTGGGCATGCTGCGTTGCGTTTGCCTGATTAAATTTAGCCAACTGACGTGCCATATAAAAACGGCTAAATAGGACTAAACAACCGAGCGCAATGGCGCCAAATAAGAGCACGAAGGGCAATAAAAATAGTGATAAACAAATTAGGCTAATGCTAATTGCCATCGCTAACCAAGCCCGTGGGCCAGAAATTCGGGTCTGCAGTGGGCTCTGTTGGAACTGTTGATAAATCATAAGAACTCCTCGATAGGCAGTGGACATTTAGTGTGCAATAGCGAGTGCGTCTAGGTCACGTTAATCTTGATTAATTTACTTTATTTTACTCCAGAGGCCATTTTGGTGTTGCGCATTACTTTGATATGTGATCGCATATCTATCTATCTATCTATCTATCTATATGTTGTTGCTCGAATAACGGTTGGTTAATTATATGTGTTTGCTAAAATCTTTTTGATGTAAATCTGAGCAATTTCTTTGCTAACTGTACAGAATATGAGAAAATTCAGCTCAAATTTAACTGCAGTTTTAACTCAGTTAGCCGCCTTATTATATTGGTTGTAAATGTTCGTTCGACCCGCTCAAACACCCTCTTGTTTCACTGCTTTGTTAATTAATTAGACGCCAACATGAACTCATATTCGCTCAAGCAAAAAATTCTGTTCTCTGTCGTGGCAGCCCTTTCACTCGTGATTGGTTTGTTGTCATGGCAAAGTTATTCCAGCCAAAAATCCCAGCTGTTACAAAACAGCCTAGAACAAGTGCAGCGCTTAGGTGAACAGCAGGCTGAGCGGATCCAAGAATGGTTGGCTGGCCGCCAAGATATTATGGGAGCCCTGGCGAACAAAGTTGAAGGTGACAGCCTCAATACACTTCAACAAGCACAGGCATCGGGCCGTTTTCAGCTGACCTATTTTGGCTCTCAAGCAGGGCAAATGTTGGATTCTGATCCGAGTATTGATCGTACGGGCTATGATCCTCGCAGCCGCCCTTGGTATCAACAAGCCATCAGTGAGCGCGGTCTTATTTTGACAAAACCTTACGTGGATGTTGCCTATAACATTCTGGTTGTGACTATGGCACAGCCTACCGCACAAGGTGTTGTGGGTGGTGACTTATCTATCGCAAGCCTAGTTGACGGTGTTAATCGGATGAAGTTACCGGCAAACGGTTATGCCATCATGATGCACAAAGACGGCACTGTGATCGCTTATAAAGATCAAGCTAAGACGATGAAACCTATAGGTGAAATCGACAACGAGCTTAATCGCAACTTACCAGAACAGAGCCGTGCAGCGGGCACTCTGTTGCCTATGTATTTTGAAAATGAAGGACGTGACAAATTAGTCTGGAGCGTTGATATCCCTAATACAGATTGGGAATTAGTGTTAGTGCTTGATAAGGAAACGCTAGAAGCACCATTGTCTAACCTATTACTCACTCAATTGGGTCTCTCTGCACTCGTACTGTTGCTGAGTGTATTAGCCATTTCTTGGTTAGTTGGCATGTTACTGGGTCCTCTGAGTCGAGTATCGCAAGCTCTTGCGCGTATTGCCGATGGTAATGGTGATTTAACTCAACGTATTTCTGTCGACACTCAAGATGAAGTGGGCGTGCTTGCCGACAGCTTTAACCGCTTTGTGGGCAGTCAACATCAGCTGATCAGCCATATTCGCCAATTAGCGAATGA
>NZ_JBHFFD010000017.1:0-20847 GCF_043359565.1 Shewanella sp. S23-S33
ATGTCGCAACTCGCGTTATTTGTGCATGACGTTGAACAGAAATTCCAAGCGATACCCGTGTTGTCCGTCGCGTTCGACGCAGTGCAAACCATGCCCATGCCGGGCGTAATGTAAGGATTAATGATGAACATTTATCAAGGCTTAACCGCAAATCAGATTGAAATCATTAAGGCGCAAAAGGAACGCTGCATGAATGAGCTAGCGGAAGAAATCCGTTACTTGAGTAGTGATATCAGCAATGCGCTAGGCCAGTTCAGTGACTTCTCTTTCTCGCAGCAACGCATTGTTTGCTTTAAAGCGGGGATTGCATCAGAGGCTTATACAGAAAGCTCTTTTGATGGCGATAGCGTGACTCATTTGATTGATGCCGACGCCATGACGCCAGAAGAAAAAGAACTAATCGCCACCGCAACAGTAGAGCTAGAACTCGTCAGCCTTAGCGCCCAGTTAACCCACTATATCGAATCAATGGCGGCAAGAATGCGCCTTGAATTTGTTGCAGCGTAAGAGGGAGACATCATGAGACAAGCCGCCACTAAGCCAGCGCCAACCGCATTACCACTGCACGCCACCAACGCCGCCAACGAACACCACGGCGAAGCGGGGCAAGCCGCGATTGCTGCCATTCGCAGCATGTTGGGTAAAAGCAGCGCCGCCAGTCAGTACGACAAACTTAACCAACAACAGCGCGCGATGATCTTATTTGCCGCCCGTTTACGCCCCGCTAAATACATCAACCTGCCATTGCTCAGCCTGACATTAGAAGAGCGCGAAGCCATTCGCGTGGCGATTATCGCGCTACTCGATCTCGGCAAAGCCTTTGGCTGTGTGCCGTTATCGCGTGACCAGTTTTTCCCGCCACGCGCACTTAAACCCGTCGCCCGCAGTCAAGCCGCGCCAATGGAACGTGAGGTCAATAGCGATGTGGATAACACACTTGCAGAAATTAACAGACTGGCAGCCTCGCTCAGCGCTGACATTAACGAGATTGAAAAACACTAGAAAGCAAAAAGCCACAACCGCGGTAACGGTTATGGCCAAATCATTCAATGAGGACACACCAAATGATGAAACCAAGCATAGCAGCACACGTCACCACAGCGCAAGCCATCCAAGCCCAAGCAATTGCCGCAGAAGCTAACCGCGTTATCGCCACCCTCAAACTCAGCACGCCAGCCGACCGCGAAATAGTCGAGGCCGTGCTCGAATCCCTCAAGGCCGTGGCCGACATACTCGCGCCAGCTGTCGGTAAAACTATTGGCATTCGCTTAATCGCCATCCGCAATAACATCGCAGTTCAACAAATACAGGCGGCATGATCATGAACGTGCAAACCACAGCGGCAGCGGTGCCAGACTTAGCGCCGCAATTTGACCAATTTGACTTAAGTAACCCACAGCATTTAGCCATGCGAAAACTTATGGCCGATGTGTATTCACGCCACGCCAATGCGCTTTTGTGTGGGGTCGAAAAATCCGCCATTGCTTATCGAGGCATGGGGGAAGGTTTAGAGCGTGTCGCTATTTACGTGCTTGCGGATCCTGTGCTCGGTTCATTATCTGCCTCGCTAAATTTCGCCATGTTTTACATGGAAGAAATCTACAGAGCGAGGGCAGCAGCATGAAAAGCAGTAATCAATTCAAGCCGAACCCTGTAAATGTGTTGGCACTACAACACGCAGGGAAAATGCCTGTAAAAGACATTTGCGCCAAGTACCACTTAAGCGAAAAGCAACTAAGGGCAGCAGCCAGATACAGAGGTATTTCACTGGCATTTAATAAGCCCGTAACACCTAAAAGACCTTGGACGGATGCAGAGATTAAACAGTTAGCACAGCTATCAGTCACCCACACATCAGCAGCCATCGCGAAAGAACTTAGCAGAACAGAGTGTTCAGTCAAAGGTAAAGCCTACTCACTTGGCATTCACTTTATGAAATATGGCGAACTTAGCCCATTGGCAAAGCATTCAAATCACGACATCGAACTATGCCGCCAACTAGGTGAAGCAGGGATTAGACCGTATCAAATCGCCGAAAAAATGGAGATTGACCTAAGCCAAGTATGCCGAGTTTTAAAGTTTGAATCACGCTATCGAGAAATCGCCAGCGCTTCATGTATAGGCGGTGCAGCATGAAATTAGCCAACGTCGAGTTATCAGAAATCAGAGTCGTATCGCTTTACGTGATCACCTGTTTTTTCTGTGAAAAGCCACTCCATCTAGCAGCGAGTGAAATTGATGCCAGTGTCGGTGATGCCGCCGCGATGGCCGCTTCACAAGGTTGGCACAGCTACGAAACCGCCGATGAAAGTTGTTCAGTGGCATGCCCTAGTTGCATCAAAGAAGCACAAGAAAACGAAGCGGAGGCAAGCGCATGAGCCAACACAGCCAAATCTTAGCCGAGTTCGGCTACAAGACACGAAACCAAATGCGCGCCGATGTCGTTAACGGCATTCGCAGCGACGGCCAGCCGTTCGCCACTCGTGTCAACGTCAGTGCGCAAAAGCGCGCTAGTCGTGAAACCTGTCGCCGCATAGAAGACATTGCCATCGCCAAAGAACTTGGCATTAGCCTGCAAGAGTTAAGGGGCACGCTATGAGCGACCATCAATCAATTATCGAATTTAAACAGCTTATCCAATCTGAAATAGGCGATTTTTTCGCGGGTATTGGTCAGTTAGGCGAGCCAGTAAAGCCAGAAATAATGCAAAAGCTATTGCTCGAAAATATTGAGAATTGCTTTGCTGGAGTAAGCGAAACCAAGAAGGAAGACTTTAGCTATGAAGCTGCGAAGGAATTAATTGGCTTAAGCACTTGTCACTTAAATTGTCTCCGAGGACATCTAGATCATCATCGCCAAGATATTGAAAGGTATTTGCTACGAGTAGAGGAAAATTTAGAAGAGATTGATTACGACCTTTATCAAGCATGGAAAAAAGACGCCGTAAAACTAGGGAACCTATACAGGGTTTTATCACGCGAAATTGAAAGGGTTGCAGGCCTATGAGCAGCACCCACGGCAATGTCCGCGAAAACGAACTTTACCCAACGCCTGATAACGTCGTCGACGCCTTAGTCGCGAAATTGGTATTACGTGCAACAGACCGATTTTTAGAGCCCTGCATAGGCACTGGCGCGATATACGACAAAATCAATTTACCAGATGAGCAAAAGAGTTGGGCTGAACTTGATCGCGGGGTGAATTACTTAACCACGCCATTTAGTCAGCAAGACGTGATCATCACTAACCCGCCATTCTCGTTAACTACTGAGTTTTTGCTTAAGTCGTTTAGCGAACTGGCACCAGACGGCACATTAGTATATCTGCAACGGGTGAATTTTTTAGGCAGCAAGTTACGGGTGCCATTTTGGGCGCAAGTGGGCTTCCCTGAAAAAACGCCGATCCTAATCCCGCGCCCGCGCTTTGTCGGTGGCGGCAGTGATTCGTGTGAATACTCATGGTTTATTTGGGACCGTGGCAACCGCTTCCCAACTATGCCGAACGGCCTAAGCCACATCATCAGCGAAGACCTGCCAAAAGCTAAAAAGCAGAAAGCCAAGGCAGCCTAATGACTCACGATGATTTTGTCCGTAAATCCGCCGTCAATGTGACGGCGATTTTTACCACGCCGCACGCGATTACCGACCTCAATTGGTCGGTAAAAGAGCTTATCGACTTGCCGGAAAACGTCGCGCTAACCCTGTTTCGCGAATACTGCCGCAAACGCCGAGCGCTTAACCTTGGCCGTAGCGCTAACATTTGGCTGCGTAAACGCTGCAAGTCGCTGCGAATCATCATGCAGCAATTCCCGATCCCCATTTACCACCTAAAAACTGACGACCGCCGCGCCAGAATTGGCACCGAATGGGCCGACCGTTGCGCCAGCATACTCAACAACATGACGCAGTTTGGCACAGAGCAAGTCGATGCCCTCGAACTGCTCAAAGGCGTAAAACAACCCGCCGACCAATGGCAGTTTTGCCCCATGTTGCCCAGCTTTAAAGACTACGGCGATAAAAAAGCCAGCGGCTTATTTGATGCGTCGCCCGCCATGTACGACATGATCGCGGGCGCGATTGCACGCCTAACCGACGAGGCTTGGTGGCAACGTAAACTAGACAAAGCCTATGCCCATTACGAAGAACACGTTGCCATTATCGTCGGCAAAGTGCGCGGCGGGGTGTCGCCTTACGTCAGCCATCACGCCTTTAAACAGTACAAAGCCCGCAAGCGCGCCAATGCCGCATGGCTAAACAGCATGATGGTCGTCAACGAAGAACACGGCATCGAGTTAAGCCTAGCCGATGCCGTTGCCGCGTCCATCGCCAACCCAGAAGTGCGCCGCGCTGAACTCATGGTCCGCATGCGCGGCTTTGAAGATTTAGCAGTTGAACAGGGATGCGTGGGCGAGTTTTACACATGGACCGCCCCAAGCCGTTATCACTCATGGGGTAAAAGCAAAAAGGGCAAAACCTACTCAAACAAGCGTTACGACGGGGCAACACCAAAGCAAACCCAAGCCTATCTTTGCCACCAATGGGCCAAAGCCCGCAGCAAATTAGCCCGCGAAGATATCGAAGTATTTGGCTTTCGTGTGGTCGAGCCGCACCACGACGCCACGCCGCATTGGCATCTATTGCTATTTTTCAAGCCAGAACAACTGCGCCAAGCGCGCTCAATCATGCGCCGTTATGCGCTCGAACATCACAAAGACGAACTCGCGCCACCTAAGGGAAAGCGCGGAACAAACTTCCAAGGCTACCGCCCACGGTTTGACTTTAAAACCATTGATCCATCCAAGGGCAGCGCCACAGGTTACATCGCTAAATACATCGCTAAAAATATCGACGGCTTTCAAGTGGATGACGACTACGAAGCCGAAACCAGCGGCGAGCATGGCGCGCAAAATGTCGCGGCGTGGGCCAGCACATGGAACATTCGCCAGTTTCAACAAATCGGTGGCCCTAGCGTCACGGTTTGGCGCGAGCTGCGCCGCCTGCGTGAGGCGATAGATTTTGACGACATTATCGAACTAGCACGCCACGCCGCCGACAATAGCAACTGGTCGCGCTATGTCGAGGTCATGGGCGGAACATTCTGCAAACGTGCCGACAGGCCAGTACAACTCGCCAAAGTCACCCACGACGGCGCTAATACCTACGGCGAAGACGTGCAAAAAATCATGGGCGTGATGTCGCTAGAAAACCACACTCCAATCAATACCCGCCTCGACGGCTGGGAAATCCGCTCGCCAGTGTCAGCCAAAGAGCCACCCAGTGCCGAGGAACGGGCTTTTGATTTGGCTTTTGATTGTGCTTTTGATTTGGCTTCTAAAAGCGGTGACAACCGCGCCACTTGGAGCACTGGCAATAACTGTACGCAGTCGATCAAAACCAATGAAAAGATCGCAAAAGGGGATCGCCTCTTAATCCAAGAGGGAAAAAAGTTGGGACTCGACGCGGATGATCTTAAACGCCTACGTGCGGGGGCTGTCATTGATTCCGTGGTTAATGGCTCTCATCAGTTCATTCGGCTGCGCAGCGGCATGCTTATCGTCAGTCGTCAGCCTTTTAATCCGCGAGACGCCAGCGATTACGACGATGCCGGATTAAATCATCAGTTCGATGCCTATCAACGCGCCAGCGATAAGGCACTCGATAAGCAGCTGCGTCAGCAAGCATGGCAGTTAATCGACACAGGCCGCGACGTTGAACAGTGGATCTCAGATATGCAGCCAGCCACAGCAAAACGCGCACTGGAACAGTTGGCCGATATTGTCGAGTTGCACCACGCCGATAAATACGCCTCACCAGGTATTTACGAAAAAACAGAGAAAGCAGAGTCAGCCATAAACGATAACGTCAGCGAGTGGGATAACGATGAACCTTTTTAACCTGATCACCAACGACGAACGCCAAAAAATCGAAACGGCCTATGAAAAAACAGGTGAGTGCCTTGCCCGTTATCAACGCTGCCAAGCGGTACTCACCCAATTTAGCAGCCAAGCAAACGGCAAGCAGCGCATCAGCCAGTGGATAGCCAGCCAACCAGACACCGAGCGCGAGCTATGCCGCGCCGTGCTCAACGGCATCGTCGCCGCCAAGCGCCACTATGCCGCAGTAAAAGCCAGCGGCCAGCCAACTAAACCAAGCACGGCAAAAGATGCGCCAGCCATGCCAACACCAGCAGAACGTGAAGCACTGCGCCAAGCGGTAGCCAATAGAACAGGGGTAAAGGGAAATGTTTAGAGGCAATAACCAATTTGAATTAGATATAGGCGATCACGAACTGATTATTGATTCATTCTGTGGCGGCGGAGGGGCATCAACTGGAATCGAAATGGCGATTGGACGTCCAGTAGATCACGGCATAAACCATGATTTTGACGCCATTGCCATGCACAAAACCAATCACCCGCTAACAAAGCATTATTGTGAATCGGTATGGGATGTCGATCCCATTAAAGTGTGTGCAGGTCGGCCAGTGGGTTTGGCATGGTTTAGCCCTGACTGTAAGCACTTTTCAAAAGCTGCAGGCGGAAAGCCATTAGAAAAGAAAATCCGTGGCCTTGCATGGGTAGCCATGCGCTGGGCTGCATTAGTCAAGCCGCGCATCATCATGCTAGAAAACGTCGAAGAGTTTGTCACATGGGGGCCAGTAAACGCAGACGGTAAGGCATGCCAAAAAAGTAAAGGAAAAACCTTTAACAGCTTTGTGCGCCAACTGCGCCAGCATGGCTATAAAGTCGAGTGGCGCGAACTTATCGCCAGTGATTATGGCTGCCCAACAATCCGTAAACGTTTCTTTTTAGTAGCGCGTAACGATGGCAAAGCCATTAGCTTTCCAACGCCGACACATGGCAATCCAAAAAAACAGCCGGCTAACGGAAAAACCCTTAAGCCATGGAAAACCGCCGCCGACATTATCGACTGGTCAATCCCCTGCAAATCGATATTTAACCGCGATAAGCCGTTAGCAGAAAAAACCATGCAACGCATCGCCAAAGGTATTCAAAAGTTTGTGATTGATGCCAATGAGCCATTTATTGCCCCAGCAGAAGCGATGATAGTGCCATTCATCACCGAATTTGCGAATGCCAGCAGCCAACGAAACATGCCAGCAGACGAGCCATTAAGAACCATTTGCGCCCAGGTGAAAGGCGGGCACTTTGCATTAGTCACCAGCCACATGATTAAAATGCGCGGTACTAATATCGGTTTCCCAACCGATGAACCAGTGCACACCATCACAGCAGGCGGTAACCACATTGGCGAAGTACGTGCATTTTTAATGAAGTATTACGGCCAAGGCATAGGCCAAGACATTAACCAGCCTTTGCACACCATCAGAACAGGCGATTGCTTTGGCCTAGTCATGGTTCGCGGTGAGGCTTATCAAATTATTGATATCGGTATGCGTATGCTTGAGCCACATGAACTCTTTGCCGCGCAATCATTCCCAAGCGATTACATCATCGACGTCGATCACACTGGCAAAAAATACAGCAAAGCAAAACAAGTCGCCCGCTGTGGTAACTCAGTACCGCCATTGCTGGCCGCCGCACTGGTCAGCGCCAACTATCAAACACCAATCAACATAGAGCAGGTGGCATGATGCAACTAACTAAAGATGATCTCACTCAAGCAGACCACGACACGATATTAGCCTATTTCGCCGCAACACAAAGAGCAGCAGGTTATAAAGGCACCTGTTTGATTTGTGTGTCACGGCTGGCAGAACTTCACCTTGATAACAGCATCGCGTTTGCTGATCTAGCTATCGACACCATGATGGCAAGCGCATGAAAACACTGATCCAAGGCTGCGAAAGCGCGCAGCAGTTCGACATCTTGCTAATGCTAACCAGTATCAGCAGCCAAGCCAAAAAAGATGCGCTACGGGCGCACCTTGTCGACGGTTTACCAGCAAAACGCGCCTATGCCCGTTTCGGGGTAACACAGCAGCACTTTAGCGAAGCACTCGCCACGCTTAACCAAAAGGCGGATCTGGCGATGCAGTACGCCGCCTTACAAAAAACCAAAGCGGAAAACAACTTTTCAGCAATACAAGAAAAATTAAGAAGCGGATATCAACCAATTGGAACTAAACCAATCAACGCCACTCCGCCATGTGATGATTAAAAACATAGAAATTAAACACTAGATAAGTAGTGTAAAAAGCGAGGTTTTATGAACATAGAGAATTTATTAACCAATTTAGAACGAGAAGTTAAATCTCAAAAAATATTATATGTCGGCAATGATGTGTTCGAAATGCTTCATCAGCATTTGGGGATCATCTATGGTTGCACTGAAGTAAGAACAGCAACCGTTAAATTTATTAAAGTGATGGCAATGGATTCGAGAGGCATAGCAACTGAAGATCCAGAACTGGCAGCAATACTAGACAAAATATTTGAACGAAATCGGATTGGTGACGAATAATCTACAACAAAAAGCCCTCATTCGAGGGCTTTGTTTTGCCAGCAGTAAACCTCACTTTTGCAACAGCGCCTTAATCGCCTGCAAGTGCTGCTCAATCTCTTGCACATTCGCCTCCGTCAGTGCCGAACGCGAGCCGCTTAACTGCAACAGCTCGGCAGCATCAGCCCCAAGCGCATCAGATATCGCCAAAAAAAGACTTAGCTTAATATCAAACCCGTTTTCAACTTTAGACAAGGTTCGAGTGCTAATGCCAACATTTTCAGATAATTGTGTTTGCGTCATACCGCGCATTTTCCTTTGATCTACAATCCGTTGCCCAATCATTTTTAGGCTTATTGTCATTGAGTAAACTTATTGTTCTAGATCACATTTATAAAAAACCAGCACAAAGCTGCTGCAAAACATAGCTCAACTAGCAACAAATTGCCTAAGCATCATCACTAAAGTCGATATTATACCGTACGTAACAAAAGGGATTTAGGTTCGCTAATCGTCAGCGATAAGTTAAAAAAAAGTTAAAATAACAAGGAGTACGCGCAAAATGTGCGATTTGATTAGAGTCAAACAAATGGAATTGGTCATTAGATCAGTAGAATGCAACAGCTCGGCAATAGACAAGGAAATCGCAATATCGTTACTCGCCGAACTCGTCAACAACTGCCTACAAGAGAACGGCATCCATCCAAGCGAAACCCAGCAAGCAGCCTAAAAAGCCAGTTCTCGTTGTAATTCGCGGCGCTGATCGGGGGACAGCGCCTTTACCAGCGCGGTGACTAACTCAGTGGTATTTTTTGCGGAAGGGTTCAAGGTATGGCTAAACGACACATTAGTCACAAATGTGTGACCACATTCGGGGTCAGTGCACGAGCAATACAAATTAGCGTGGGCAGCACTTAAACGATCAGTTTTACCGATAATGGCTTTCTTGTGGCACGTAGGGCATAAAATCCGCATACCGATCTCCCAATCGTCTGCTTAATGAACAACGCATAGTGTAAGCCAACACACTGTTTTTTTAAACAGTAAAAGAAATATGGTTTAAATTTGACTTTTTAAATTGAGTAAGCCAGCTTGGATAATTCAATAATCAAAGAAGGGTTTGGCAATGTCAGAGTTAGAAGTATCAAAAACATTATGGGAACATATAAATAATGCATCTGTCGGTGAAAAAGTAAAGATTGGTTTTGGCGGTATGCCGTGTATTGTGGTGATAGAAACGACTTTTACAGGTGGATGGAAGATAATTCAGAATGTTATACCAGGTCAGTTTTATCATTTGATAAAAGGCGAAAATAATACACCCATAGAAATTAAAATAACATTTGAAGAGTATTCAGGTATTAACGTTGTAAAATAATTGATGGATGGCTATTTAGATGAAGCTGTTTAGCCATCCATAAATAAACACTAAGATGCCGTGCCGACACTCATATCAAACACCAGTTTTAACTTGCTGCCGATCTCGGGGTCACGATTCACCGCATCGACAAGCATGTTGATCAGCGAGCGGGTTTCAGTCTTAAAATACACCTCATCATACTTTGTCGGGTCGCCAAGGCCAGCCGTGTTCGTGGGGATCATCCCGCCCAAACCCGCGGGGAACCGATGCGCGTTAAACATATCTTGCGCAGATACACCCTTGACGTTAAAAAACTCGTCTTTCGATTCAAAATTGCCCACAGGGATAATCTGAATCCCTTTCTCTTTGCCGTTCGGTATGTTCACAAACAACGACTTAAAATTACCCACGCCCTTCGATTCTTGGATTTTCTCTTTGATATCTTTCTCGACTTCCGCGTCTAAATTTGGGTCGGTGGAATACAAGATAAAGCCCATGTGCGCGCCGTTAATATAGTATTTGCGGCGGAACAAGGTTGAATCTTCATTCAATAGCGCCGACTGTAACCCGCCTAAATAATCGGGGCAGCCATAGACTTGTTGCACTGGGTCATACACCCGCACCCAAATAATGTCTTTGGCTTTATAACGCTTAACCGTATTTTCCCGCTCAAGCACCACTGCGCCACCATCACCCGCCACGCGAGTGCGGTAACTGGGCAGCGGGAACAAGCGCAGCACTTGCCCAAAACCATTGCGGATCTTGAGTAACGCCACATCGCCAAACTGAATGCAGTTTAAAAAAGCCGCGCCCATTTGCTGCGTGCTCATGCCGCCAGCTATATAGCGTGCCGTCGCCATATTCGCCCGACTTTGCACTATGCCGCCGTGTTGCGCATTGCGGCGGGTCAAGTTCGCCAGCAGTTGCCTATCGACAGGCGGTTCCCAGTAGTTGTCGTTTTGGTTGAAATACAGCGAGTCGTAATCCGTTAGCCACATATTCGGCATCACGGTCTCAGGCATGCTAAACACCACCGTTTTAGCGGGGCCGTTAGCATCAGTGGTCGTTGTTGAGCTATCGTCGTTCGCCGCAGTTAATGAAGTGTTCATGGCTGTTACCTTTTTAAATTGCACATAAATAATTGGTTAAAATCATCAACTGAATAAGCATCTCGCAGCTCATCAATATCAATAAAATCGCAGCCACCCGTAATCGCATCCTTAATAGTCACCACATAGCGCCACTGTTTATCAGGGCACACGCGGCCGCCGTCGCGCATTAAACTTAAAGAGGGGAAAGGAGGTGTAGACTCGGGGTGAAGGTTTATAAAATCATCACCAGACCAAAATCGTTTGGCAGCGGTGTTATCATCATTAACGCTTGAATAGAATGTCTGCGTGAATTGTTTGTGACAGGAAATACCTGTCGCTATTTTTCTGTAGTATTCAAATTTTTCATTAAAAAAATACTCATCAAAATAGACGTCAGCACCCCAACCTGCAAAGTGCATTCGGCTTTCATCAACAAATAAAATTTGTGCCTCACCAAATTGAGTCAGTAATCTTATTGGGCCTTTACAGAGCTTAATGCCAAAATATTCAGAGACAAATCGAGTTAAAATATCTCGACAATATGAGGCGGTAGGGTATTGTTTATCATCACTTTCACAGGTAAAAAAGATTTGATTTTTACCAGTTAATACAGCCTTTTCAAATGCTTCACAAACAAAGTAATCAGTAAAACCCCCAACGCGAAACTTAAGCGTATTGCGAATACGTTGATTAATATTATTGTGCAAAACAAGTTGATAGCTAAACAATGTCTTAAGCCAATTATCAAACATAGGCTTAGTTATGTGCCTAACATCGATTATTTTTGAAGTGCCCATGATGATGTTCTCTTATGTTCATAGTTAAGGGGTTCATTGATCACCGCATGCGCAATCGCGAAAAATACGTCAGCGTGTCCGGTCACATTGTCGCGGCTCGCCTTAAACGTGATCGCACCGCCTGAATCGGTCACAGTGCGGCGAATCGATAAGCAGCTCATGGCAATGTCTTTGTGGCCAGCATCCCACTCGATGCGGCCACCTTCAATCACATCAATCATTTTCAACACTAAGCGGGTTTTGCTGCCCACGCTGTAATGAATCGCTGTCGCCTCGCGGGGGTATAAAGTGCTAATCGAATCGAATACACCAGCGCCAATGCCAGTGGTATCCACGCCGATATAGGTCACGCGGTACTTAGCGTAAATCTTTTGGATTTCGGCCACATGGTGCGAAAAGTTCATCCCGCGCCAATAATGCTTCTCGAGCACACGGAACTTTTCACCCTTCTTTTCACCAGGTGCAACCACAACCAGCGTCGCATTATCGCGGGTACGTGACGGATCATAGCCGAGCCACACCTCACGATTGCCAAACGGCCTTGGTGCAGCGGGTTTGTAATCTTGCCAGCGCGCCGCCTCGACCATGCACTTTTCAAGGTCGCTAAACTTAAACACACTGTCGGCATCATCTACAAAGATGCACATAAACAAGTTAGCAAAGTCGTCGCCGTTGTACTCGTCGCGCAGTTCGTCAATATCGAACAGCTCACAGCCACCCGCGAGCGCATCCTCAATCGTCACCACATAGCGCCATTGTTTATCAGGGCACACGCGGCCGCCATCGCGCATTTGGTCAAACGTCGGGAACTCGATTTCCTCGCGTTCAGGTTTACCTTTGCGCCAGTGGTCACCTGTCCAAAACGGATAAGCGGGGTGCGCTTTTGTGGAAGGGGTCGAAAAGTAGGTTTTACGCCAGTTCGAATGCGTTGCCATTGCCGAGGCCAGCTTGTTGAGCACGTCAAACTTGCCAATCCAAAAATACTCGTCCACATAAACGTGGCCGTGGTAACTCTGTGCCGTCTTGCTGTTAGTGCTCAAAAACCGCAGTTCGGCAGCACCGTGCGCGGTATTAAGCACAATCGGGTTACCGGTTAACTCAATCTCGAAAAACTCATGCGCAATCGCAATAATATAAGAGCGGAACACCTCGGCCTGACTGCGCGAGGCCGATAGGAATATTTGCGGATCCCCAGTCAATACCGCTTGTTCGAAAGCCTCACCAGCAAAGTAATAGGTTGCACCAATCTGGCGGCTCTTAAGAATGTTACGAATGCGTTGATGCAGGTTCTCGTGCATCTTCTTTTGATATTCAAACAGCGATGCATACCAAGGGCCAAAATCATCAGCCGTTAAATGGCTAACATCGTTTTTCTTCTTGCGGCCGTTGCGCTTTTTACCTTCACCGACATTATTATCAGCAGTAGGGTTAATCTTGCTATTACCACCTTTATTGGCATTGGTGGGGCCAAAGCTATTCCCTTCATTTAGCGCCGCGCGCTCAGCATCAATCCGCTGTTTTTTAAGTCGCACATGCTGGTTAATCAGCATATCCAGCTCTTTTATCTGATTACCGCTTTTATCCTGAATATCCGTCAACAGCACAATGCGGCGCGCGATGGCCTCGTCGACTTCTTCCTCACGTAGCAAATCACTCCAACCGTATTTCGCCGCCCAAAAATAAATTATGCGGGTATTAGGCAGGTCTAAATCGAGGCGGATCTCGTCGGGCGTCCAACGCTTTAAATACAGCCGTTTTGCTGCCTCGCGGATCTCGGGTGAATAGGCCATAAATGCGGTCAAACGCCATCGTTAACGAATACATAGCGCCAGTGTATTGGTTTGCAGAGCCGTATTAACTGACTAATTTTCCTATAAATTCCGATTTAGCAAAAATCGGAATTGCGCCGAAGTTTGCCCAGTGATTGCCCATTGCAAACGCCTTAAGCTGTAGTCCTTACAGGTAATTTTTTAGCAAATGGGCAGGCAAAAACATGACTCAACTGGTGACAGACTGGCTACGTATCGCCACCGAAGGGAACACCTTTCAAAACGTACCTATTCAGCGCCAATGGATTGTCGACATTGCCGAAACCTATAACGCAAAAACCTATGGCGCCAGAATTTGGCCTGATCATCGTCGCTGGTATGGCGCGTGGGGTGATGTTGTAGAAGTTAAAGCCGAAGAGATTGACGGTAAATTATGCCTATTCTGCAAACTTACCCCTAATTCACAACTGATATTGGCAAACGAACAAGACCAGAAAGTCTACTCATCAATCGAACTCGATCCGAATTTTGCGGGCACTGGAAAAGCCTATCTAACAGGCCTTGGCGTCACAGACGAACCAGCAAGCCTAGGTACTGATCGCCTTAAGTTCTCAGTTAAAGACCGCTTAGCAAATCATAAATATGGCGCACCGGAACAGCTTGTAATGAGCTACCCACTCGCCAGCACAGAAGACCAAAAACCAACGGATAAGGCCACGGAAGCTGCCAGCCTGTTCAGCAAGTTAGTTAGCTTATTTTCAACTCAAGCGCCAGACCCTAAACAGGAAGCGGCAACAGACCACCCCGAGGAAGAACCAATGGACAAACAGCAATTTGAAACGCTCATGGGCGTAGTTAATGGCCTAGCAACGAAAGTAGGCGAACTGGACGGCAAGGTAGAAGCCTTTGGCAAAAAGCCTGAAGCGGAAACGACCACAACCACAACTGAACCTGTTACCACCACAGTGCCAGCGGCCACGACTGAAGCCACAGGCATCACAGCCGAGCAGTTCAGTAAGTTAAGCGAAAGCATCAACGGCCTTGTTGCGAAAGTGGGCGGAATGGAAACCAAGTTCAACGCATTAAGCGTCGAAGCGCCGAACCAAGAGCCAAATCCAACAGGTACTGGCGAATCATTCTCAGTGGTTTAATCGCTGCAAAAAAGCAGATTAACCAATTAGTTAAAATTAGCAGCGAGAACACAGCATGAACTTAACCGAATTAGCAAAAGCCTGTTTGCTGGCATACAGCACTAACATGGCAAAAAACTACGGCGCAACCGATGTCAGTAAACAATTTAGCGTTACTGGTCCAATGGAAACCAAGCTCAAAGCGGCGATGCTGGAATCCGTTGAGTTTTTACGCCTCATCACCACTATGGACGTTGATCAAATTAAAGGTCAAGTCGTCAAAGTGGGTAACTATGCCATTGCCACTGGCCGCAAAGCAGGTGGGCGTTTTAATACCACTAACGGCGTAGACGGCCATGAATATGAGCTAGTCGAAACAGATTCATGCGCATCAGTGCCATGGGCAACCTTAGCCGTGTGGGCGAACGCAGGCACAGCAAACCAATTTATGCAGTTGATGAGCCAAAACGCCACCATGCGTTTCGCCCTCGATATGTTGCGAGTTGGTTTTAACGGCACATCTGTAGCTGCAACATCAGACCCTGTAGCCAATCCAATGGGTGAAGATGTCAACAAGGGCTGGCACAAAATCGTATCTGAAAAAGCCCCAGATCAAATCATGACAGATGATATTTACTTCAACCCAGATGCAACGGGTGAGCTAAAAGACGGCGAATATAAAACCCTCGACGCCATCGTCACCGAAATTAAAAACACCATGATCCATCCTGCATTACGTAACGACCCGCGCTTAGTGGTGTTAGTGGGTAGCGACTTAACCGCCGCTGCACAAACCAAACTCATGAACCAAGCCGACAAGCCAAGCGAACGTGTTGCCGCGCAAATGATGGATAAATCTATCGGTGGATTAAAAGCGTACACGCCGCCATTTTTCCCAGGTAAACGCATCACAGTGACCATGCTGTCAAATCTGCACATCTATACACAAAAAGGCACGCGCTCGCGTAAGTCTGAAAACGTCGAAGACCGCAAACAGCATGAAGACAAGTACTGGCGCATGGAAGGTTACGCGATTGAAGAGTTTGAAGGCTACGCGTCAATTGACGAAGCCGCGATGAACATCGGCCCAGCGCCAGCACCTTAGGCCATAGCTCAGTAACACCAGCTAAGTAAACCAGCCTAGGCACCTAATCAGTGCTTAGGCCATCAACTCCACCGAACACCAAAGCAGGACATTGCCATGAGTGCTATAGCCAATTTTAAAAAGCGCCGTGAGGCTGCAAAAGCCCAACAAAGCCCAACAGCTACCGAAACAACAGCCACGCCAGCGCCAGAAAACGAAGCGCTGCACTTACTAGCTGCATTACTTGGCTGTGATGTTGAAGAAGCCCTTGAAAAAGCGCGTGAAGCGGTTGAGCAAAAAGCACGTTTTATGGACATCACATTTAGTTTTGACCCAGCAGCAGAAGGCCAAGACAAAACAGCGCAAGCCACCGTCACCAACGACGACCAAGGCAACATCGCCAGCATCATCGATCACGCTGCAGAACTAGAAGACAGCGCCGCCACTGTGACTGACGCTGCCGAAACCGCATTAGATGCCGCCGATAAAGTCAGCGAATCCGCAGACAAGGTAAGCAACGCAGCCGGTGATATTGACGATGCCGTTACCAATTTAGCGCACGCCGCTGGCGCTGTAGACCAATCAACCAACGACTTAGCCTACACAGCCGACGATCTCGGCCAAGTGGCTGCCGAACTGAAAGAAGCGACCGCAGAGCTAAAAAAGCCGTCGGCGGCGCAAGAATCCTCGCATGGCGCGAAGGCCGCAGCGCCCAAAAGCAGCTCGAAAAAGTCAGGCTAACAGGCAACGCCGAGCACGCGCCGAGTCTGCATTTACAGCTAATAGAGCTCGATGCAGACCTAAAGCGGCTCAAAGCCTTTGAACGACGGGCCGACAAAATCGCCCATAAACGCGACGTACTACTGCCTAAATGGCGGCCAATCGTCGAAGAGTATTTAAAGCAGAAACAGGATAAGCCCAATGAAATCACGGACAACCCTATATTCGCTTATTGCGCAGTTTGGGCATTTGATATCGGCGATCTCGCTCGCGGCCTCGAACTGTCGTTCAGAGCTATTGAGCTCGGGCAGCCCATGGCAGGCGCTATCAAGCGCAAATGGCCGGGCTTTATTGCCGACACTGTCTTCGATTGGGCAGAAGCTCAAGCGGAGCATGGCCACAGCATTGAGCCGTATTTCGGCACTGTGTTTGCGCGCGTTATTAACGATTGGAAACTGCCGGAACCTGTTACCGCAAAATTCTACAAATTCGCGGGACTCGCGTTACTACGTGCAGCAAACGGGGAAATTACCCCAAGCCACATCGGTGATGTGGAGCGGCTTACTCAAGCGGATCGCCTGCTCGAAAAGGCCGCAAGTTTGCACAAGCACGCTCAAGTAAAAACGGTACGTAACAAGATAGCGATGCGACTTAGAGCGCTAGAAGACTTTGCCAGCCAAGGCATTGTTGAGGCCAGTGTAAAGAGCACCTAAGCCGCATGGGAAACCAACTCCCAACCCTCCAGTGCGCTAACCGAGTGTTTAACGGGTGACTGTTAAAAACCACGTCGACGTTAACCGCACTGAACCCAATTTATGATTAATGAGTAAGAGAGCCAGCATGAGCGGATTCGGATTTCAAGCACCAGCAGAACCAAGCATCGT
Organism: Shewanella sp. S23-S33; assembly: GCF_043359565.1. Classification (NCBI taxonomy): domain Bacteria; kingdom Pseudomonadati; phylum Pseudomonadota; class Gammaproteobacteria; order Alteromonadales; family Shewanellaceae; genus Shewanella; species Shewanella sp. S23-S33. The sequence continues at coordinate 17,258 of NZ_JBHFFD010000017.1, forward strand.
TATCGATGCGGCTAGCGGCTGGCCCGAATTATCAACTGGCGAATTTCGCGAACTGCGCCGCATCCCTGAGTTCTTTTCAGAAAAAGCCATTGAAGACTCACTCAACCGCAGCGTGGCCGAAATCCAGCAGCAAATTCTTAATTATGTAACAGGCAACCTTGTAGGGCAGGCAAGCACTGACACGGACGTCCCATTTACCCTAGGCGCTAGCCTAGCGCCTAACTTTAGTGCGCAGCAAATTAGCATTTACCGCGGGGCTGTTTATACCCGTTCCCATGCCGATTTGCTGGGTTATTTTTCTGCCGTCGACCAAAAAGATGCGGGTAACAACAAAGCCCAAGACACCCAGCAGCAAGATGCCATACTCGCGCAATCTAACCGTGCCGTGCGCCTATTGCTCGGCCTTGGCCGTGCCGGAGTGCACTCGCTATGAGCCAACTTAACGCATTGACATTGCACCTACTCAACACATTAAAGCCATACGTTAAGCCAAACGATATCGACGCATGGCAAACCGACGGACAATTGCACATTATCCAAGACGACTTAGGCGAAGGCATCAATATCGCCAAATGGCGGCACAGTGCAGTGATCGCTATTGAGCGTTTACCACATACCAAATTTAACCCGTACACCATCTTAGCGATTTTAGCCGCATGGCTATCTGACAACGACTGGCCGCAGGAAGAATACGGCCTATCAGAGCCAGCTATTGATATCGACATCATCAGCGACGACCACGCCCAAATCATCATCAGCATCGATTTAGTCGATGACTTAGGCATCGTCGAAGATGAGCAAGGCAATATTCCTTACATGGGTAAAAAATACCGCCTTGAAAATATCCCCATCAACTGGGCTGAACAGGTTGATCTGATTAATCGGGGTGAGCAATGAACATCAAAGTGAATGTAAGTCACTTCGATGACACCTTACTGCAATTGGCAGCGTTAGCACTGCCACCAAAAAAACGCGCTCGGGCAATGTGGCGTATCGCGGATAGCGTGCGCAACAAATCAAAAACCAATGCAAAACAGCAAAGGGATCCTGACGGTTCACCTTGGCAGCCAATTAAGCGCAAGCGTAAAGGCGGAAAGCAGCGCGAAAAAATGTTTCGCACCCTGCCAAAGTACATGCAAGTGAGTAAGCCGAAAGACAGCGCCCAAACAGCGTCGGTTTATTTTCAACCAAAAATACCGGGCAAAGGCAATTACTCCACAGGGGTGATCGCCAACATGCACGCACAGGGCGCGAGCATCACCAGAAATAAAGCCGACTATTCGGCCGCAATGGCGCGCTATGAAGCAAAAAAAGGCCTTGATAAAGGTAACGCCACCAGAAACCAAGCGCGCTTTCTCGTCAAATTAGGTATGCGCCGTCGAGTATCTCAGGAAGAAACTACCCAGCGGAAAAAACGCGGGGCATACGTGCGAGCCACAGCAAGTTGGATAACCGCAAACCTAAGTTACATACAGGCAGGCTTTTTAATCACCGAACTAAATGACGCAAGCAAAAGCACTAGCCAAACATGGACTATCAAACTGCCAAAACGCAACACGCTAGGCGCAACGCAAGCAGAGCAAAGCAAGATTTTCAAGCGGGTAATGCAAGGCATTAACTTCGGCTGGAACGTTAAAAAACAAGACATAAGGGGCTAACAATGTCACTAGGTAAAGTACAGGTAAATAACTTAAATCAAGGCCAAGGTGACATTAACGCCATCGAGCGCCACTTCCTTTATATCGGCCGTGCAGGTCATGTCGATGAAGAAAGCCAGCTATTTAGCATCGGCGCGCAAACCGATATCGAGGCGAACTTTGCTGATAGCGCCTTGCGTAAACAGTTGATCGCCGCACAGCTTAATGCGGGGCAAAACTGGACCGCCGCCGTATATCCACTGGCCGCCGATGAAGACTTATTCGACGCCATCACCGCCGCTAACGAAGTTCAAAGCTTTGAAATGGTGGTGTTCTGTGACGTCACAACCAGCGCCGCCAACTTAAGCGCCAAGCACGATTACTTAGCCAGCCTGCAAGCCAGCCACGGCCGCTTTGTATCAGGCCTCGTCGCCGTTGCGGGTATCGATGTCGCCACTCAAACATGGCCACAGTACGAAACCGCAATGGTGGGACTGCAAGCGGGAGTTGCCGCGCACTTAGTCATCCCTGTGCCGCAGCTACACGGTAACAACATCGGCGTACTCGCTGGCCGCTTATGCAATCGTGCCGTCAGTATTGCCGACAGCCCAATGCGCGTCGCCACGGGCTCAGTAATGGGATTAGGTGTTGCACCGATTGATAGCGCCGAAAAACCGCTCACGCTCGCCACGCTCGAAACCTTAGCCAATGCGCGGTTTAGTGTGCCGCAGTGGTATCCAGACTTAGAGGGCATCTACTGGGGCGACGGCACTACGCTCGACGCAGCAGGCGGTGATTATCAATACATTGAGCACCTGCGACCCGTGCACAAAGCCAGCCGCGAAGTGCGTATTTTAGCGATTCGCCGCATTGGTAATCGCGCCCTTAACTCAACGCCAACCAGCATCGAGTTAAACAAAGCCTACTTTATGAAGCCGCTGCGCAACATGAGCAAAAGCACCACCATTTTGGGCACCTTGTTCCCTGGCGATATTCAGCCGCCACGCGACGGCGACATCACCATTGTGTGGCCCAGTAACAAGTCGGTGGTCATTTATATGATAGTCCGTCCGTACAACAGCCCGAAAGAAATCACCGTCAACATCTTGTTAGACCTAAATAGTATTTAAGGAGTCGCCGCAATGTCATCTCGAATTTCAGGAATGAATTATAACGTCACCGTGGGCGACACCATGATCCACGTTGACACTTGCAGCTTAACCATTACAGACAACAGCGCGGTAAGCCAAACCAGCGGCGTACCTGACGGCTATGTCGACGGCGACGTTGCGGCCAGTGGTGAACTGTCAGTCAATGCTAGCCAATTCGCCTTACTCTCAGCTGAAGCAAAAAAAGCAGGTTCTTGGCGCGCAATGCCAACGTTCGACAATATGTTTTATGCCAAGACAGCAAAAGACGAGATGAAAGTCGAAGCGTTCGGCTGTCGCTTCAAGTTAAGCGACTTACTCGACATCGACAAAAAAGGCGGCCAAGCGTCACTGTTCAAAATCCCATTTGATGTGACTAGCCCTGACTTTATCCATATCGACGGCGTGCCATACCTGCGTCCTGAAGAAATCGAAAACATCAAGCAGTAAGGCGCAATAACGAATAGATGCAGTGGATTTAGTCAACCGTGAGCAGCTACGCGCCGAGCACCGCTTCGAGCAGCACCGCAAAGCACTAGCCGCCAAGCCAGTACCACCAAGCGCAACGGACTGCGCCGAGTGTGGCAACGACATACCAGAAGGCCGCCGCCAAGCTATCAAAGGCGTGCAACTGTGCACTGAGTGCCAGCAACAGACAGAGTGATAACGCAATGACACAAGTGAACTTTGGCTTTATTTCGGGATTAGAGGGCGGCCCCATTTTACAGGGCTATGTGCCTGATCCTAAAAATTCAAACTCAGGCGTCACCATCGCCACAGGGTTCGATCTCGGCCAACGTTCAGC
>NZ_JBHFFD010000018.1:0-2316 GCF_043359565.1 Shewanella sp. S23-S33
ATTGTCACCAACGCCATTTGTAAGGCGTTTGGTGGTAAGTAGCACCATAGATAAATGTAACTGTGATCTAGCAAAGCCATTAATGACTATGCTGCAGAATACTAAAGGGCAAACATGAGCTTACCGCAACCGCTAATGTTCACCGTTGGGCTGATAGACCAAATCACTCGGCCGATTGCCAAAATCAGCCAAGGATTAAGCGGTCTAGCGTCCAACTACCAAGCTGGAACCATGCAAATGGCCTCCGGCATTGGTGGCATCGCGGCCAGCGGTTACGCCCTGCAAAATGCCCTTATGCCAGCCATTGAAATGGACCGCGCCTTAGGTGAGGTTAAATCATTGGGCGTGCAAAACGACGCCCTTAAATTGCTGGCAAACAACTCTTACGACTACGCGCTGAAATATGGCGAATCATCAACTGATTTCGTCCGTTCAAGTTACGATATTCAATCGGCGATTGCTGGCCTGAACGCCAGTGATTTATCGCGCTTTACTATGGCGTCAAACGTGCTCGCAAAAGGCACTAAAGCCGACGCTGCCACCATTACCAGCTACATGGGAACCATGTACGGCATCTTTAAAAATGATGCAATGCAAATGGGTGAAGGCGCATGGGTTGAACGCCTAACAGGCATGACAGCGACAGCAGTACAAGCATTTAAAACCGACGGTAAAAAAATGGCCGACGCCTTTGGTGCCTTAGGTGCCTCGGCAGGGCTTGCACCACTGCAAGAGCAAATGGCCGTACTAGGAACATTGCAATCAACAATGCAAGGGGGTGAGTCGGCAACCAAATACAAAGCCTTTTTAGCGGGCGCAGGTAAAGCCCAAAAAGCATTGGGAATGTCGTTTGTTGATAGCCAAGGACAGATGCTGCCCATGGTCGATATTCTTGAAAAAATACAAGGAAAGTATGGGGACTTATCTAAAGTCCAAGCTGATATCGATAAGGTAACGAGTGCTTTTGGTTCTGGCGAGGCTACCGCACTTATTCAATTGTTACTTAAAGATGTTGACGGGCTGAAAGGCTCGATTAATTCATTGGGCAAAGTAAAAGGCATGGAACAAGCCGAAAAAATGGCCGCTGCCATGACAGACCAAAGTCAACGATTAGCCCAAAGCTGGTACGTGATTAGGGCTGCATTTGGAACAGCTATTTTGCCAGCGTTTAATAGCTTTGTTGGCAAGATTGCCGATGTTGGGCGTGACGTTATTTGGTTTACTGAAATGTTCCCAAATCTAACTAAAACCCTTGGTGGAACCGCAGTTGCAATACTCGCGCTTGTTGCAGCAGGCGGATTAATCACTGCAATCATGGGTATCAGCACTATGGCGATGACGGCATGGACTGCTGTAACCACGGTAGCATCATTTTCAGCGCTGAAGTATGCAGCAGCATTAAAGTGGCTTCAAGGTGCACAGCTTGGTGTAAATATGGCAATGATGGCTAACCCTATCGGTTTCGTCATTGCAGGTATAGCCGCTGTGACATTAGCTGTAGGCGCCTTAATCTATTACTGGGATGACCTAAAGGCTGCGTTTTTAGATGTGAGCTGGTTAAGCGTTATAAAGTCTGTTTTTAGGAATGTATGGAACTTCATGAGTGACACATTCCCTATTTTTGGCTGGGTAATAGAACAGCTATCGAGCCTTATGGGGATTGATATTAATGCCACTTTGGCAGCGACGGTTACCCCTACATACACAGGAACACCAACACCACTGCTTGATGCCATTTCGCCTGTGCAAACCAACTTAAGCCGTGGCGGCGTTAGCCAGCAAATCGCCAATGCCAACAACAGCAAATCGACTTCAGTCGGAACCGTTAACGTCTACCCAAGCAAAGGGGAGGATATCAACATCCCCGCTTACTTGGAGATGCACTCATGAGCCTCTATATCGATTTGCACATAGAACACGGCGACGTGGTGTTAGATGTGGGCTTAAACCCCCGCTATTTAACCGACCGCGCCGCCATCGCGCAGGACATAGTTCACGCCATTTTAGACACAGGCTTAGCGCACTTACTCATTAGCGACCGTGGCACAGGCGTTACCGCCGACACCCAAATCAAACTCAAATTGTTAGTCGAGGACGATGTACGCATCATGCCGGGCACGGTTCGCATAGAAGAAACCGCCAGCGGCCAATGGTGGGTATTTGCCGATACCATCGACTTTGGCGCTATTTCTTCGCAAATCGCGGCATCCAGCATCACCGGAGGGGATCTTTAATGGCCGATAAAATCGACGTGCCAACAATCGACTTTGCCAAAATCGTCGAAGCAGCAGGCATCCCAACCACGGAGGACGGCTG
>NZ_JBHFFD010000019.1:0-184211 GCF_043359565.1 Shewanella sp. S23-S33
ATTTTTTGATGGGCTGAGGTTATTTTAGTTTGAAGTAGAGCTGCGTTATCGTATTAGGCCAAGCAGTTAACTTCGCTGCAGAGTGGTGATGTAACTGCAGCGAATAGGCCTGATATCATCGCTTTTTGATTGTGCTCTCTGTAGATGCTTGCTCGCATGGTTTAAGATATTTTCTCCATTACTCCATTACTCCATTACTCCATTACTCCTTTACGTCAGGAGCCTAAATCAAAGTCCCAAATCCATTTCTTAAATGTGGCTCCTATCGTTTTGATGTAGTGCTGTTATAAAAAATGCCGCCCTGTTAGGGCGGCATTTAACGTTTGATAAAGCACTAACTCTGTATCTAACCTGAACTCGGGATAACGAGTGTCGAAAAATCTAAATTTAACAAATAAAATCAATGGTATAAAGTTATTAGTTTAAAGCGAAAAATCTATTTCCTGACTGAATGCGCAGATTTTTGCGCATATCAAGGCGCTCTGTCGTACGCCATAGCTAGCTATGGTTAGACAGAGCAACGCAGAGAGGCCCGAAAAGATGCCTATTCAGCGGCTCTGCTTATCCCGAGCTCAGGTTATCTAAGTCCGTATTTGAGTTAGGCCTTAAACTGGCTTATTTGGCGTTTTAAGGCGGCGGCTAAGGAAGACAGTTCATTGGCAGAATGCACTGTTTCAGTGGCACGGTGCTCGCCTTCGTTAGCGAGTTCGCTGATCTGATGCAAATTGTGGGTTATCTCTTGTGCAACACTGCTTTGCTGCTCAGTAGCCGAGGCAATATTGCGTGAGCTAATCGCGAGTTCGCCAATCCTACGGGTGATTTCCTTCAGTTGTTCACCCGTTGCTTCACCCTGTGCTGCAGATTCCATTCCTAATTGATGACTTTGGCTCATTTGTTCTGTGGTACTTTTCACTTGAGTTTGCAGCTTTTCAATTGTTTGGCCAATTTCTACAATGGATGACTGGGTCCGCTGGGCGAGAGTCCTCACCTCATCGGCAACGACAGCAAAGCCTCGACCTTGATCGCCTGCGCGCGCCGCTTCAATCGCTGCATTTAATGCGAGTAAATTAGTTTGCTCGGCAATGCTGTTAATGACTTCGGTCACCTTGCTGATCGCTTCACTTTCATGGCTGACTTTTTCAACCGATTGATGACTGTTACTGAGTTGCTGACTGAGTTTGAGTAAATCCTGCACCACTTTAGTCTGTTGGTTTTGACCTTCTTTGGCTGCGGCATCCACTTGCTGGCTTTGAACTGCGCCATCTTGGGCATGATTAGCCACATCACGGATCGAGGTCGACATTTCTTCGATGGCAGTTGCGATTTGATCCGTTTGTAGCATTAGGGCTTGAGCTTCTTCACCATTTTGCTTCGCGATACTCTGTGCCTTGGAGGCCTGTTGCTCTAGACTCATGACTGAATCCTGCAATGCAATAATCAATTGCCTGAGCTCTGAGGACATAGTTGATACGCTGGTCGTAATTCGATCCACTTCGTTTTGACTCTGTGGTTCTGATGGCGCTAAGTGATGGCTAAAATCGCCACTGCCTAAATTTTCCATATGCACTTGGAGGGCATGCAAAGGTTTGAGTGCGCGAATTAAGACAACTGATAATAGCGCTGTGATCAGCGCGATCCCTGTGATAGCAACGATGGCGTTGATGGTGAGCAATTGCATACTTTCTTCATTAAGCTCACTTGCCTTGACTTGACCCACTAGCACCCAATTCCAGCCTGTTACGGTTTGGCTATAGGCAAACATGGGCTCATTTTTACTATTGCTGTAATGGGATTCCGCATCATTTTGGGTGGCATTTGCAACACTTAAGCCATCAAGCATACTTTCGGTGATGATGTCACCTGCATTGAACTTAGGATGGGCGACCAACACATTGTCCGCTTTGCGTACTAATAGAAAATGGCCACTTTCTTCTAAGGTGATTCTGTTAACTGCTTCTTGTAATTGTTTTAAGGAACTGGTGATGTCGAAGCCAATATATAAGATACCAATAACTTTGCCCTGTGTGTCTTTCACTGGACGATAGACTGTCATGTAGTCTTTGCCGAAAAGTTTGGCATAACCTTCGTATTCATTACCGCTGAGCAGCACTTGATAGCCTGGATGTGTTTTGCCAAGGGAAGTACCTAGTGCACGGCTGCCATCGGCTTTTTTGAGCGAAGTCGAAACTCGCATAAAGTCATCGCCATCACGCACAAATACTGTAGCGGTACCGCCAGTTAGATTAGCAAAACGATCGACTTTACTTTTTGATGAGTTCACTTGTTCTTGTTCATGCATTAGGGCTGGAGAGCCTACTCCCATCACATTGACAGTTTTATTTTGCAGACTAAATTGTCCAGGATACATTTCCTTAAAAACATCGGCGTTGCGTCTCGCAAGCTGCAGAAGACTATCGTACTGCAGCTCTAACATGTCTGAAACTGCACGCATTTCAGATTTCATGGCACTGATACCTTTATCTTCTAATACATTTGAAGCGGCTTTATAGGAGACGGTACTCAATACACCAAAGATGAGAAGAGTGAGAATAAACGCGAGGGCGCCAATTTGTTTTGCAATAGGCCAATTTTTATAATTCATCGTAAGATCCTATAGGTAACGGTTACATCAATGTAGCCTAAGTTTTACTCTGTAGTCTTGATGTGGGTCTAAAACTTCTGCAATTTTAAACTCATTTCGTTGATATTTTTGCAGTTTTAGACTTGGACTCATCAGCTTATTTTGCAGAAATGTTAGCAGATAACATGCCCAAGTACTGGCTGTATTCTGAAGGTATAGACTAAGCTGCTTAAGGTGAATGGAGTTCATAGTGTTAGAACCACATTATAGGAGAAGTGAATATGCTAGGTGAGAATCATGCGTTGGTTTATGAGTTTCCTGATTTTGTCGATCAAATTAAGCATTTAAAAGTCAATAATACCGTCTTCGCGACCATGGCTAGTCGTTACCATGAACTCGATAATAAAATTAGGGCGCTGGAGTTAACAAAAGTGCCCACCGCCGATGAGCACTTTTTAGCGTTAAAATTAGAGCGATTAAACCTTAAAGATAAACTGTACCAATATCTAGTTCATGATGCGATTTGAGCTTGAATCGCGGATGGGGTTTTTGCCGTACGGGTTTTCATCAGCAGCAAATACATAGTTGGAACCCATACCAGAGAAAGTAAAGTTGTCAGCAGGGTGCCGCCCGCGATAGCAATGGCAAAGGGAGGCCAAAACCCGCCGCCAGCAATGATGAGCGGAATAAAACCGCCCACGGTGGTAATAGTCGTTGAGCTGATATGACGACCACAGCTGCTGACGGTAGAGACTATGGTTTCCATATCGCCGAGCCGAGCGCTCGGCATATCTTCTAGTTCGGCCAAGATCACAATCGCAGCGTTAATGGCAAGTCCCATTAATCCAAGCAGTCCTATGATGACCGGGAATCCAAAGGGATAACCAAATACAAACACGGCTAATAGGCCAAGTCCTGCTGATTGTATCGCGCTCAATAGAATAATCGCCGTGAGCCGAAAGGAGTTGAACGACAGCACTACAGTGGCTAATAACAAGGTGACGACCAACATCATATTGGACAGTAAATTACCGACTGCTTCGTTACGCTTAGCACTTTCACCACCGATTTCAATGCGATAACCCGATGGCAACGGTAATTGAGCCACTTTATCTTTAACATCATTAAGTACTTGAGCAGGTAATACCCCACTGACGATGTAGGCTTCTATGGTATTAACCCTTTGGCCGTTGCGCCTTGGAATGGCGCCGCGGCTCACTTGCACTTCGTTGTGGGCGAGGGCGGATAATGCAACAGACTCACCCGAAGGTGTCATTAATTGAATTTCAGAAAGGCGGCTCACCTGCTCGCGACTGTCATCAGTAAGGCGAACTCGTACGGGTAACGATTCTGTTTGCTCAAGCACGCTGCCACCGATAACGCCTGTGGTTGACATTTGGATCTGTTTGGCAATGTCCGTCAGGCTTAACCCACTCATTAGACTGGCATCTTCATTTACCTGTAGCCACAGCTTAGGCGCACCGGCACTTAAGGTTGCACGTGTGTGAAGTACGTCCGGCGTTTGCGCGAGAATATTACGAACGTCGTCGCCCAATGATCGCAAAGTATCTAGATTCGGGCCGAAGATCATTAACTCCACTGGCGCATTAAAGGGCGGGCCTTGCTCGAGTTTTCGTACTAGTACTTGCGCTTCGGGAAAAGCGCTATCAAATTGCTGTTGTAATTCGGGGATTAACTCATTAGCACGCTCAAAGTCAGTCACTTTTACCATGGCCTGTGCATAGTTAGTCGCCCCTTGTTGGCGCTGCGTCAGGTTGTAATAAAATGAGGGCGTATTACCGCCCACCACCCAATCGACTTGAGTGATCCCTGTGACTGCGTGGAGTTTTTTATCCATCAACTGCACTTGGTTCAAGGTGTTTTCTAAACTCACATGGGGCGCAAGATAGATTTCAATTTGGAACATGTCCCTGTCCGATGGCGGAAAGAATTGCTCCGTCATCTTACCCGAGGCGAAAAACCCTAATACTGGTGTAATGCCGATAAGCAGCGCGCTGACGATTGGGCGTTTAAGGGCAATTCTCAGGCTCGCTTGAAAATATTGGCTCACTAGCGGGAGGTTGATCCCGTGTTGATACCAGACATCCAGTTTACCTTCATGACTAAAACGTCCCGCGAGCCCTGCAATTAGCGTATGGGAAATCAGGTAAGAGCCCAGCAGCGCAAACATCACTGACATGGCAATACCACCGACAAATTCCCCCGCAGCACCGGGCATGAGTACTATGGGCGCAAAAGCCAAAATAGTGGTGATAGTCGATCCCGCTAAGGGCAGCCAAAGGTGGTGTAAGGTTTCGCTCACTGCGGCTAAACGGCTCATTCCTTGCTGACGCCTTTGCGATATGGCATCGACAATCACTATCGCATTGTCCACCATGATCCCAAGGGCTACGACGAGTCCTGTCACCGACATTTGATGTATCGGCAGGCCGATATATTTCATGCACGCCAAGGTAAATAGCGCTGTGAGCGGCAATGAAATCGCCACTATGATGGCGTTTCTTAAGCCTAGGGTGAGGAGTAATACCAGTAAGATGATGACAAATCCTTGCAGCAGGTTAACCACTAGCCCGCCAAGTCGTTCGCTGGTGTAACTGTTTTGCTCGAATAGCCATTGGATCTGGATATTAGCGGGAACTTCGCGATTGAGTTCGTCAACGACGTTATTGACTTGTGCTTGCCAAAGATCAACACGGGTATTATCGATCATTCGCACTGCAACCATTACGCCTTGTTCACCATCGACTAACGCTATGCTATCCGCTGGGGTTTGAGCTTGGCGAATCACAGTGGCTATGTCGCCGAGGCGAATAATTTGCCCTTGGCTATCAATTTTAAGCGGCACTTGGCGAATACGGGTTAAAGAATCAAGCTCGCCGGAGACTTCAACTAAGGCGCGAAATTCACGGTTGTTGATTTCACCGGCAGCAATTTTACTGTCGGCGCCGCTGAGAATATGGGCGATGGACGCAGGAGAAAGCTGTAACTGGCTCATCTTGTTACCATCAAGCTGCACTAGCATTTCTTCGGTCGGTGCGCCGTAAAGTTTGACAAAATCCGTGCCCGATAACAGCCTGAGCCGACTTTGTAATTCTTTTGCGTAGCGGTTTAGCATGTCGACTTGTACGGGCGTATTACTATTCCACACTAAACTTAAGATGGCGGTGTAGGCATAACCAATTTGATCATCGAGTGTGGGAGATTGTATGCCCTCAGGTAAATTAATTTTCGCATCGGCCAATAAATCCCGTGCTCGAGACCATACGGGAGCAGTTTCTTTAACTGTGTCTTTCAATTCTAACTGTATAACTGAAATCCCTGGTCGAGAGGTTGATTGGATCAACTTAATTTCTTCCAAACGTCTGAGCTGGTTCTCAATGACTTCAGTCACTAAGGCTTCTACCCGCTCGGCTGAGGCGCCAGGATAAGGGGTGATCACAGAGGCGAAACGGTTAGTTATGTGGGGATCTTCAGTACGCGGTAGGCTCGATATCGCACCAAAGCCTGCGACAAGTAATAGCGCAATAACGAGGCTGACTAAGCGGCCGTTTTCAACAAAGGCTTTAATCATAATTACCTCGTGGCTGCAGCAATGGGAGATACAGTTTGGCCGACGACCAGCTTATGCAGCCCTTGGCTGACATAGATTTCATTAGGCTGAATCGCGCCTTGAATGTAGGCCATGTCTTTGGTGGTGTAGAGGATTTCCACATCGCGGCGCTCTATGATGGATTGCTGTTCATAGTTTGCGATGACATAGAGATTCCATAATCCACGAATACCATCCGTCAGTGCGGAAATGGGTACCCAGTAGCCCGGTTGCGGGATTTGCTGTTGTTGATGCAGATACGCAATTTCGCCATTGAGTACATGGGCATCATTTGGCAGGCTTATTCTCAGTTGTAGGGTACGACTGATGGGATTGACTTCAGCGCTGATACCGGCAATTTCAGCAGTAAAGATTTGATCTCGTACACTAACTTGCACTTGCTGTTTGGTGTGAAATTGTTCTGCTAGCGCAACAGGAACACCAATATAAGCTTCAGGATTGATGTTACCCACTAAGGTGAAGATAGGACTGCCCGCGGCAATCACTTCGCCAAGATTATGTAGCCTTTGGCTGATGCTGCCGTCAAAGGGGGCCACTAAAATGGATTTATCGAGCTTAAGTTGGTTGGCATGCTGCGAGGCGAGTAGACGGTTTTTCGCTGCGGCTAAGCTATTTAATTGTGAGCGGTTTTCATCTAATAGCTGTTCAGAGACATAGCCCGATTTTTTCAATTCTTGATTACGTTTTAGAGTGCTGGTGGCCAGATCAACATCGGCTTGGGTTTGTGCCAGACTTGCTTGGATCTCTTGACGCTCGGCTTCGAGTAGCCGGGTATCGAGAACTGCAAGTATTTGTCCTTGCTTAACTTTACTCCCAGAATCGACCTGTAAATTGTTTAACTTTCCCGCTAGTTCAAAGCCTACACCTGTGGTATTACCTGCACGGATGGTGCCAGTGAAGGTCTGAAAGTGTTCATAACTTGGGGTCTGGATCAACGTTTGGCTTGTGACTGTGGGTAGCGTGGCTGTCGTAGCGTGTTCGGTGACTTCCTTTTGACAGGCGGATAATGTGGCTAAAGCAAACACGCAGACGCTAAGAGTGCGCCAAGAAAGTCGGGCAGTTCGATCCATTTTAAAGGCTTCCGCTGTAAGTTAAACGTTAATACTATGTAACTAGACTTGCTAGTCTAGTTGTACGAAACTAGACTGTCTAGTCTATTTTGTGCTTAACTAATGCCAATTAATTATGTCTATCTATTCGAGAGTTGATATGACGCATTCCTCTGAGACGCAATTACCTTTGAGCCGTAGTGAACAAAAACGTCAGCAAGTCCTTGTGGCTGCTATTGATTTGTTTTGTCGTCAAGGTTTCCCTCATACCAGTATGGATGAGGTTGCAAAGCTTGCGGGCGTGTCGAAACAAACCGTATATTCCCATTACGGGAGCAAAGATGAATTATTTGTTGCGGCAATTGAATCTAAGTGTGTTGGCCATAATCTTAACGATGATTTGTTAAGTGATCCCACTAAGCCGGAATCGGCATTAACCCAATTTGCCTTGCAATTTGGGGAGATGATCGTCAGTCCTGAAGCTATTACCGTATTCAAAGCCTGCGTGGCGCAATCCGAAAGTCATCCTGAAGTGTCGCGATTGTTCTTTGACGCAGGCCCTAAACACATAGTGGGCTTATTGGCGGATTATTTAGTCGCTGTAGAGGCGTTAGGGCAATATCGATTTGGTAATGCTCACCATAGTGCAGTGCGTTTATGTTTAATGTTGTTTGGTGAGCTAAAACTTAAATTGGAATTGGGGTTAGCGGCCGATGAGCTTTTTGACGACAGGAACCATTATATATTGGGTTGTGCTGACATGTTCTTGAGGGCGCATCGGGTAGAGTGAAGGCTTGTTTGTTTCAAAGGTATTAGTTTGTATCTTCATTTTGAAAGTGTGAACCTTTTTATTCAATAGCGCGTATTATGCACAAAAATTTATTCATTATTTTAAATGCAAGGAGCTAGCGTGGCTAATCGAGAACTCGTACCATTAAGCGTAAAACAGCGGTTGCTGAAAGGCAGTTTGTTATTGTTACCGTTAATGAGCTGTGCCGCTATTGCAGCGGATAAACCTTCGCAGGAATACAAACCTTTTAGATTAAGTGTCACGCAGATCAGTACCCAAAGCGCCGAGGTGGCCAATGGCAATACTGAGCTACAAAGGGACAGCTTATTACTGAATGCTGGGATGAATGTGTCGCTGGATAAGCAATGGTCGCTAGGCTTTCGTGTGGGCTATGACAGACTTGATTATGATTGGCGTAACATCACGCTTACTGGCGCAAACAATGTCGCACCGCTGTTTGGCACCGACGGACAGAATTGGGATCATATTAATCGTTACCGTGCCGGAGTGTCGTTAAATTATCGCATGGATAAACATTGGGCCTTCTTTTTAGCGCCGCAGATCCAATATGCCTACGCCGATACTGCATCGGCTAGCCAAGCTCAGAGTTACGGTATTGTGGCATCGGCCATGTATGCATTTGATTCGGGAAACATGATTGGCTTTGGCGTCGCGTATCTTAATGATATCGATGAAGTTCGCACAGTGCCTTATCTTGCCATGCGTTGGCAGATAGATGAACATTGGACACTGGCTAATCCATTCCAAGCTGGTTTTAGTGGTCCAGCAGGACTAGAGCTTAGTTATCAATTCAATCCTGATTGGAATATTGGTTTGGGTAGTTCACGTCGTACTGAGCGATTCCTTATTGAGGATGATGATATTGCTGTAGAAACGAACGAATGGGTGAGTTATCTGCGTGGCGGTTGGCGAGCAACGCCTGCTTTAACCGTAAATCTCTATGCTGGTTATTACTTTGATGGTGAGTTAGAAGTGACAAATCAAGCCGCGCTTGAAATGGATAACCAAGGCGCAGCGGCCTTGGATATCGAATTCAAATTCTAACGTTAATGTCAGTTATTTGCCCAGCATGGCCTCTTTGAGGCTTTTCTGGGCTGGCTTATCACCTAGCCAAATTTTTAACAGTGCTTGACGGAACATTTCACCTTCGATGGTGGCTTGTTCCTGACCATTTTTATAGGCCGTCACGCCGCGGGCTTTATTGGCGACTAAGGTAAATTGGTCACCTTCTTTAATTTCTTCCTTAAACAGCGCCATAAAGGTATCTATCTGCGGTTGAATATCGGCGGTGTTTTCTGCCGTCGCTTGCTCAAAACCTTCAGTGATCGCATCGCGCATTTTTTCTGAGGTGATCATGCCTGAGGTAATGTTAAGGCGTATCGCTGCAACTGGTGCATCAATAACCGCTGCAGTGCTACTTAATGCTGCTGGCAAATACAAACTGCCTACATATAAATCCATAAAGAACTTACTGCGAACGCCCGCGCCATTGAGCTGTAATGTTTGGCTATCTAATGTCACTGTCTCGGCGACTTGCACTCCTGAGACTTCTTTGGCCATTAATGTGTGGGGTAATAACAGCGCGCTTGCTAGGGTAAGAGTGGAGAGTAACTTCATAATACACCTCATTTTTCTATTTTAATTATTGGGTTTTAAGCAGATTTTTATGAGTATTTACAGCAAAAAGTTGACCCCAACTTCTCAAATACTCGGCACCGAAAACGGATGTTAATCTAAAGAAGAGGGGAGTGATAGGCTAATTGTGCTTACGCATCATTCGAAAATGGCTATTATGGCATACTCATCATTAAATATGAGCATACCAACAAGATGACTCCTCGCGCTAAACTATTGCGTAAAAGTGTTGGCGTAAAGCTATCGATGGGAAATTATCAGCGTTAAGCGCCCTGTATAAATTATCCGCGAGTGCCTAGCTTGTATTGACCACTCTGTTCGAACATCACCGCTTGTTTCTGTTTTGGCGAGATCAAAATGGGACCGTCGTCAAAGAAAAGAAAACACTTCCAATTGCGGACGAACACATCCCAACGAGTTTCAATAATCTGATATTTTTCATAGCAAAAATACACCGGCGTCTCATCGGGCCATTGTATAAACTCAGCTAACATGGTGGGTAAACTGTTATCTTCACTATCCCAAGCGCTCTGCCAGTGATCTGTTTCCACCCAAGCATCAGCCTTCGCCGCCCAGTCTCCCTTAGTAAATTGCTCCGCACGACTACTCTTGTTGCTGATCCATTGGTTCCAGATTTCCATTGCACTTTTATCTGTTAACGGCAGGATGTGCGCCTTGTCCTCGTCGGTGACAGGCAAGTCTTTGTGGTTGAAAATCCACTTACGGCGGTAAGTTTCTAAAGGTATATAGGTATGAGCCAAACAAAATCTCCTTACTCAGCCGATACATTTAACTGTATTTTACAGGCATGAATATCAAATATCTCAGATTATACTCTATTTGTGTATGAGGTATAGAAATGAGTTTGACAGTTCTCACATTAAAGCTGCAAGCATTGCTAAATGTTATTTTATACTAACTAAAATGGTGATTAAGCTTTTTACATATCTTCACTCTTTAGCTTAGCTGTTAACTAGCTATAAAGGTTAAGTGTCAATTTTGACTCTGAGCTAAACATTGTTTTGCAATCCTTAGACATGTGACTGTAACCAGTTGATATACTCGTGTGCAACCCGATTGTCAGGGTCGGCTTGTAACACATGATAAAATGCGGTTTTAGCATTAGAGAACTGATTAATATCAATCATAAATAATCCGAACTTAATCCATGTGGATATATCATTAGGGTATTTTTCTAAATAATCTAAATATAAATTAATAGAATCTTGATGTTTCCCTTGAAGCTTTAGTATGTGGGCATATTGAGGAACATATTCATCAATATTTTCAGCTAATCTTGCTATCGCATATTCAGCAATATCTATTTTCCCTTGTTTTAATGCGAGAAGACTAATCTGCTTTAACTCTATTTCAGATTGCAAATCGTTGTCTAGTTCGAGTAGCACTTGAAGGGCTTTATTTTCGTTTTGTTCTAAGAGTAGCTGATGACTATATGCAAGATGATAAAGACGCTTAGCGGCTTCATCTTTTATAGCTAATTCTCTTAGATTTAATGTCATCTTGACCAAGCCTGTATGATCATTGTCTCTAATAAGTACAATAATCTTTTCGAAGACATTTTCCATAGAGGCCGACTCTTTGACGTTCTCTATATACTCCTTAGGTATGATCGTGAGTTGTTCTTGGTATTCATCGCTAATTGATTGTATCAAATGGCGGTATTCTTCTAATAATTGAGCATTCTGCTTAAATTTTTTATGCTCTTGCCAATCTGAATTGTTTTTTAACCATATATTGATGCGACCATGTTGTTTTTCCGTACGCCAAAATTGTACTAGAGGTTCTAGATCGGTATCTTGAGATAATTCATTAATTCTATGAGTTAATCTTGCCAGACTATCTTGGGCTAGTCGTATTAATTGCTCTGCGATACTGATAAATGCTTTATAGTAGTTTTCGGTCATATCTAACACATGTAAAGTATCCCATTCCTCGGTTTTTTTGGTAGTTAGAAAGGCGGAAAACTCTGAAAAACCATAGGTTTTTATTAATTTAACTATACCAGAGTGACTTTTATTTATTTTTTTATCAATAAAATCAATCTTGTTGAATTTTTTTTGTACTGTGTGAGGTGGTTTTGTTTGCTCTTTAAGTTGTTGGCTTAAATCTAAAATATCCTTAGATAAAGTGACAATATTACGAAGTGTAGTGATTAGTCTGTTAATTTCTTTTTTAGAAATAAGATTATCTTGCTTTTTATCTTCCAAACTAAAATAAGGGACCCAGTCAAGTAGCTCTAGGGGAGATGGCTCTTCGGTCTGTAGGCTTATATGCTCTGTATTTTTATATTCCATGCCATTCACTTTAGCGGCATTCAGTGACAGATTAATAAACTCAATTTCAGGATTTATCTTAGCTTCTACAGCTAAAGCTTCAATAGCCAATTTTAGTTGGGTAACAGTTTCAGCTTTTTCGCCTCCATAGGTATCTATCCATTCACCCATGATCCCCAAATTGGGTCCAAGAGTCGATTCAACTGAATCTTTAGCATGTGTAAAACCTGTGTTGGTGAAACATAAATCAACTCCAGTGAGTAAAATGCTTGAAAAGCCCATCTTAGTTGCCAGATGAACTGCAGCATTAGTTACTGTTGGTCCTATTGTTTCAATATTTTCTTTGTCTTCCAGTTGCCAAGGATATTTATTATCCATGAAAAGGTTTTTTCCTTGCCATTGGCTTAGGAGTCTGGAATTAACATGGAAAGAGTTTACAAATAAACTGGAGTTTGCAAGGGGCATCATATCTCTATTGACTTCAAAACTAAAATCATAGGGATCTACCGATACGATAATATGAGGTATGATCCCTACTTTGTGCAATTTACCTGCAATACGTGATACCGCAATGATAAAGAGATGCTTAGAGTGAGATCGTATCCAGTCGAGATGATCATCTAATGAAGGACCACCTGCAACGATAAGACAAGTATGCCCGGTGAATCTATTTGCTAATAAGGATGCTGGGAGCACATTTTCAGAAATATTTTTAAATTGTTCTTCAAAGTATTTTTGTTGGGATGAGTTTACTCTTTGCTCTAAGTGGCCAGCCTCTAGGATTTTGACAATTTGAGTATTAAGAATGCTGTATTCTGGAAGGTGACTTGATGTTGCACCTAAGCTTCGATAATGCTTAAAGTGATTTTTAAGTATATAGACTCCATATGTATCAGAGGAGAAATTCTCTTGGAAGTCTTTATAATTATAAATAAATAATTTATTTTCGATTTCTTTAGGTATATCGATATTGAGAAGGTTGAGCACCTCATCTAATTCAACAAAAATAAAGATGCTGCCCTTAGGTATGCCTTGTTCAAGGAGGTAGTTTACCAGCAGACCAGAGTCTAGTCCGGTAACAACTTGTAACATACCTTCTTTGGCGAAGTCATTCTTGAATTTTTTATCGTATTGAGTTTTTGAATCAATTGATTCAAACATACTCCGGTTAACACTTGGGAGATAATACTCATTAAATCGACTGATAGAGAAAGTGTTTTGTATATTGGATTTATGTAAACTCATCAGTTCCCCGTTAAAATTGATTTTCTATGAAAATTAATATAGTGATAAAATTTTTTTACACTTTTTAGTTATTTAAACTGCTAAGTTAATCACTATATCTAACTGATTACTTAATCTGCTTAATTATTTTTGCTGGTTGTCCTGCAACAACCACATAGGGCGGCACGTCTTTCGTCACCACAGAACCTGCCCCTACTACACTATTTGTTCCGATTGTTACCCCAGGTAAAATAATAGCATTGGCCCCAATCCATACGCCTCGACGGATAAGTACGGGCTCTACAGGCTTATGTCCCTGAAAGAAAATAGCTTGATTCGGATCGGCAAATTCATGGTTAGAAGTATAAATATGTACACCAGAACCAATCAGGACAAAATCTTCGATAGTGATGTTGACCGAGTTACCGCAGTGTTCGGAGCCAAAAAGCATAGTGCCTGGCCTAAGTACGACTTCATCGCCAATACTAATATGATCACAGCAGATAGCATAACTGCCAGGTCTCATTGCACTATTATGGCCAAACTTTGCAAATTTATTTTGACACAACCAGCTACCAAGGCGCTTAGAGTGTAAAAGAAAATGAGTCAGAGGTATGTCTGGCCCAATGCGTTTTACTTTCAACCAATAGCAAAGTTTTTTTAGCATAATTTATAATGTGAACCCATCATCAATAGTGATGTTTTGCCCAGTAATATATTGAGATTGTTGTGACAGTAAAAATATTATCGAACCTACAATATCATTCGGGGCTAACATTCCATGACCATTTGTCGAGTCTTGATATGCTTTTAGAAATGAGGCTGGTTGGCTATCAAAAATGCCTCCAGGGCTGATACTGTTGATCCTAAAGCGACTGTCTTTAATAAATGCTACTACGTATTTACTTAGGTGTAGTAGGGCAGATTTGATAGCGGCATATTCAACTGGCATAGTCATTTTGGTGCCTTCATATAACGAAAATTTTGGTGCTACAACACCATAAATAGATGAAATATTGACTACCGACATGTGGGATTGTTGTCTGACAAATAGTGCTGCACATTGCTGCATAAATAGAAATGAAGAACCTAAATGTAGTGATAGATTCTCATTAAAGCTATCTAGGCTGACTTCTAAAAATGAAGTACCATACTGCGTATTTCGTGGATAGGCACAATTAACCGCGCCAGAAAGTCCATTAAGGCTTGAAAAAAAACGTTTCACTGCGAGTTCATCTGTTATATCTAGTTCAACTAATGTTAATGAATTCCCATAATCCTGGATGAGTTCTTGAAATTTAAGTCTCATCAGTGAATCTGAACGATCCACAGCGATTACTTTTGCACCTTGGGTGAGCATAGAGGCTGTTACTTGAGAGCCGATTAAACCTACTGCACCTGTAATAAGTATGGTTTTTCCCGTTAGCATAACTTTCCTTTGCTGCTTAAGATGGCTTCAGCTAGTTTAAAATCATAAATATCATCGATATCTACCGCTCTCTCTTTAGGCACGATAATATGCGCGACATTACCTACGAAAAGATTGTTGGCTCTCTGAATGTAGCTTGGTTTTGCCACATAAACAACAGTAGTAATATCATAAACTTGTGGGGCATCCTGTCGCCGATATATTTCAGTTGAAGGTGCATTAACCAATTCAACATTACCAGATTCTGTTTCTTTTACCATATTAAAGTATGGGCTACGATTTGCCGGAGTGGTGGAGATACAAATATCAGCCTTACTACTATTAAGCTTATTCATCGCAGATTCGACATCTTCCACACTTCGTAATGGACTTGTTGCAGGTAAACTGATGAATTGCTCAAATTCACCATATTTATGGGTTACCCAGTCGATGGCGTGCTGCCAAGAAAGCCATTCTGGTGATTTATCTGTGGCTAAATGTGCCGGTCTGGGTATTATCTCTGCACCTGCGGCTAAACCAATTGTGGCAATTTGATTATCGTCGGTTGAGACAAAGACTTTATCAATCTTCGCTGTTTGCAGTGCGGTTTCAATGGAATAAACAATAAGGGGTTTACCGAGTAAGTCTTTAATGTTTTTTCCTGGAAGTCCTTTTGAGCCCCCGCGAGCGAAAATAAAGGCGTATCGTGTCATTGAGTGACTCCCCACTCTGCCTGCTGCTTAATTTTCGCGATTAGGCTAATTGTTTGATGTGCGTCTATTAGAGAAGTATTTGTATGTTGTTTATGCTGAATATGGGATACAAAGTCTGCCACCATATTCAGGTACATTTGGTTTTTGTTCCATTCAGGTTGTGAATATAGAACCTGAGTACCCTCTGAATTGTAGTGACGGATTGTATTGGCTACTAAATCCCAATGTAATCTGCCTTTAGAACCGATAAAAGTGCACTCTCGTTGAGCTTGTTTTTGAATGAAATCCATATGGATGTAGCAAATAGTGCCCTGCTGACTGGTTAAAATGAGATCTGCAATTTCTTCCACCTCCAATGCTAGCTCATTTGTCGCTCTTAGCTGTGCGTAGTTGAGTTCTAATGGACCTAATAACCAATGCAAATAATCCAACTCATGACTTAATTCTAATAGGGCACCACCACCAAGGGATATTTGGGCTGATACTGACTCAGAATAATGTTTATTGGGGCGCCAGTCGGGTAAATATTGTCCTACAACTGCGGAGCAGTTATATATTTTGCCAATAAGCTCTTCTAATAATAGTTGTTTGATAACGATTGCAGAACTGAGATATCGCAGACAATACCCTATCATGACTTGACTGTTATGACTTTGAGCAAGGGCCAAAATACGTTCCGAACTCTCAGGTTCTGAGGTTAATGGCTTTTCTATCAATACGGGAATATTGTGCTTCATTAACGTCGTGGCATGGGCTTCATGCAACGAAGCTGGGGAGGCGACAATCACTAGTTCTGGTTGATAGTCGATTAGCTCGTTTATATTAGAGAGTACAAGATCAGCAAATTCTATTGGCTGATTTGCGACTCTTCCACTTGCAGAAAGCGCAATAATATTCGCTTGTGGATAAAGTGTTTTTAGGTTTTGTCGATGACGTTTGGCAATGTTACCCAGTCCAATCACAGCGAGTGTATTCATTGTTCAAAACCGAGAGCACAAATATCAATTTGGGCTTGTTTGAAGTCATCCATACGCCCTATATCGAGCCAATACTCATGGATAGGAAACATAAGAACTTGTCCGCCATCTGCAATTTTTTGCTCTAGCAGTGTTGGCATATCAATATGAGTGTTAGCAGGAACGCTTTTTATAATATATTGGTTTATAACATAAATACCTGCATTAACGAAAAATCGTTGCACGGGTTTCTCGACCATTTCTGTAATACGATTTCCTATGCCGCTAATCACGCCATAAGGGATTTGGTAGTCATATTCTCGAACACACATAGTTGCATCGGCATTATTGTCTTCATGAAATTTAAGTAAGTGTTGAAAATCGACTTTAGTTAAAATATCACCGTTCATCACAATGGTGGGTAATGGTGAAAGGTCTTTTGGAAGCAGGCCTACGGCTCCACCTGTTCCTAATGGTGTCGTTTCATGGACGTAGTTAATATTTACATTCCACCGACTACCATCTCCAAAGTATGATGCAATTTGTTCCGGCATATAGTGGGTAGAAATATAAAAATTAGTAAAACCAGCTTGAATAAAATTAAAGAGTGCAATCTCTAGCAAGGGGCGATTGCCAACCTTAAGCATAGGCTTGGGGCATTTATCTGTTAAGGGCTTTAGGCGTGTTCCAAAGCCTCCCGCCATGATAAGTACTGGATTCTCATAATGCGCTTTTTGTTGTGCACTTTTTAAGGTCTCTAATCCAACAAGAATATGATCTTTAACGAGCGGAATAGATAAAACACTGTACTGTTGCATTAATTGCAGCAGTTTCTTTTTTGAGGTGTTAGGGGAGGCGGTCTTAGGATTGGTGTTCATCACTTCAGTCACAAGGGCGTCAAGTGATAGGTTATTGAGTAAGCCTCTACGAATATCACCGTCGGTGATGATACCTAACAAGCGTTCGCTCTCATCAGTCACTAAAGCTACTTGAAGTGCTTGTGAATTAATAAGTAGTAAGGCATCACGAAGTGATTTCTCAGGTGATATTGTAATTTTACTCAATGTTGGGTTCATATTATGACTTTTCCTCAATTTTGCTGCGGTACCCATAAATTATCGTATTATCGGGCATATTTTTAGTAACAATGGAGCCCGCAGCGATAATGCAATTTTTACCTATTGAGATACCTTGTATCACATTGGCACCCGTAGCAATATGAGAGCGTTCGCCTATATGAACTCCGCCACAAATAATTGCACCAGGGGCGATATGACAGTCATTGCCTATATCACAATCGTGCTCAATGATTGCGCCTGAATTAATTATTGTACCTCTGCCAATGGTTGCACCTGTTTGTATGATTGACCCAGTTAAAATTTGTGCGCCAGCGCCAACAGTTGCATATGACGATAGCATCGCATGCTTAGAGACCACGGATTCAAATTCATAATTAAGCTGAGTAAAGTGAGCAAATAGTTTATGGCGTAAATGTTGCCCAGGTAAGGAGCCTAAACCATTGACTAATCTAACTTCATTACAAGGGAATTGCAAAATGTCATCATCAGAATCAAAGTGTTGTATATTGCTAAAGAGTGTGCTGCGACCTTTGCTCGGGCTAACCACTGCTAACAAAGTGTAATCTTGATGCAGTAAGATTTCTGTTAAGACACTGGCATGTCCGCCAGAGCCAACCATTATGATAGGTTTAGTCATAGATCACCTCACCTGACTGGTAATCTCGCTCTGCATATGTATTGAGTTTCTGCCAATATTTGTATGGACTTGTGCCGGTTCCTGGGCGTTTTATGGCAAGATTGTTGACTGAAAATAGCTCGCCCTTTTTTATGCTTGTCCTTGTCACTAAGCTTTTTCTTGCAAGGGGGAGATTTGTCAGTTCGGCGGGTTGAGGCGTTTTTATACCATTACCCATTGCACGCTCAACGGTGCGAATCGCTGTCACCATCTCCTTAAGCTCATGGGGTTCTAGTGAGGCCTTATGATCTGGACCTGGTAATTCCTTATCTAGAGTAAAGTGTTTTTCAATAACGCACGCGCCCCGTGCTGCGGCAGCAATAGGAATAGTGATCCCTTGACTATGGTCTGAATACCCGACAGGTAAAGAGAAGGCAGAAGCTAAAGTGTCCATAGCCTTAAGATTGATTTGATCAAAGGGAGCCGGGTACTCAGTTGTGCAATGCAGTAAGGTTAACTTTGCTCTTAATGCTTGTTGGCCTTTGGTAGAGGCATAGGCGGCTTGGAAAGCTTGGAGACCCGGGAACGTGTTGAGTGGGGATGTTAGGCCAAAGGCAATGACCCCCAATGCCGCTTCAACTTCAGCTAAGGTTGACATGCCCGTTGATAAAATAAGATCGCAGCCAGTACGGGCATGCTCAAGTAAAAAGGGGGCATTAGTGATTTCTCCCGATGCTATTTTGAGCGTCTTGAGTTGCAGAGTATCGACAAGAAATGTCAAGCTTTCAGAATCAAATGCGGTAGATAAAAACTGGATCCCCAGTTTTTGACAATAGCGGATCAGATGCTGATGAGTTTCAAAACTCAGCTCTAAGCGACTTAGCATCGCAAGTTGTGGCTCTATTTTTTGGGTATTCGCTACCTGATAAGCGGCTTGTTGTGCACTTTCGGTCACTAAGTTTTTAGCATTAAACGTTTGAAATTTTACTGCATCAGCCCCTGCTTTATGGGCAGCATTAATCAGCTCAATTGCTAGTGCTTCGTTACCATTATGATTGACTCCCGCCTCAGCAATAATTAGCGTCATAATATTTTTATACCTTAAGATCATAAAAAAATTTGGTGGGTTTTAGGCGCGTAGTTGTCAATAGTTTAACAATGAATTGGCTCGCCTTGCCCTGTCCATATGGGTTAGTAACTGGGGTCAGTTGTAGTTGTGGTAAGAGTAAAATTGCCTTATTTATTGCCGTTGTAATAGATAATGAGTCGGGTTGACAATGAATAACGCTTTGGGCTGCTAGGCGGCCTTGTTGTCTGGCACCAATATTGACGGTCGGGACATTAAATGAGGGAACCTCAATAATCCCGCTTGAAGAGTTTCCTATCACTGCGGTGGCATATTTAACACAGCTTAAATATCTGACTTGACCTAAAGACGCCATTGCTAACACTTTTCCCTTAGATTGCTGTGCATAATCCTGAATCAAACTGATTATCTCTCTACTGCCATTGTCGGCATTGGGATAGGTGACAATCACATTATGCTGGGGAAACTGTTCTAGGCTCGTTCGTAGGGCATTGAATGTCTCAATAGCGGGTTCATTAGCCAACGTAACCGGATGATAAGTGGCTAAAAAATATGGATGGTTTAAGTCAAAATTCAAATCGGATGATAATTGCTCAGTCGTCATTAATGTACTGCGATACATGTGATCTAAGCCAATCGCTCCAACATTGTAGACACGGTTTGGCATTTCACCCATCTGGATCACGCGTTGCTTGTAGGTTTCTGTTGCCGTGCAGTGGATATGGCTGAGTTTGGTTATTGCGTGTCGAAACGCATCATCGTAGGCACCTTCTGTGATCTCGCCACCGTGTATGTGCAATAGGGGGATTTTTAGGATTGCTGCAGTTTGGGCGATGGCAAGCGCTTCAGATCTGTCCCCTAATATCACCAACACATCGGGTTTGAGCCGGTCGAGAGCCTCGGCGTAGCCAATAATTCCAAGTCCTACACTTTTGGCTGTGCCCACCGCTGAATTGGATGACAACAATATTTCGACTTTTTCATCAATGGAAAAGCCATCCCTTTCTATTTGCTCAAACGTATTTCCGAATTCTGGCGATAAGTGGCTACCAGAGACGATCAGTTGTAGAGTCAGCGTTGCATTCTCTTGGATATCTTTAAGTAGCCAATATAGGAGCCCGTAATCTGCTCTGGTTCCTGTGAACACTGCAATTTTTCTATGCATGGTGAGACCTTATCGCAATTGGAGTACTTGGAAGATTAATTAGACGGGATTCAAGCATTTCAGAATTGTCCATTGGGCCACGTATTGCATCTTTAAACATCGGCAGTTTATGCATTAATTTCCATACTGGCCGAGTCATCACTCCCGCATCATTAGTTGCTTTTAATATTTCATCACGACGTCGTAAATCTGGGCAAATAATTGCGTTAAGCCAATAATTAGACTTGGCATAATCGGGTTCATTCACAAATTGCCATTCGGTGTTGCTAAAAAAATCTTGGTAGTGTTGTGCCAGTGCTCGTTTTTGCTCAATAAAGAGAGGTAAGCTTTCCATTTGAGCACAGCCAAGAGCCGCATTTAGATTGGGCATTCGATAATTGAAACCCGCCTCATCATGGTAAAACTCATAAGGGTGGGGCACCTTCGCGGTGGTTGTAATGTGTTTTGCTCGTTCGCCACTGACTTTATTGCGGGCTAATAACATACCTCCGCCGCCAGTGGTGATGATTTTATTGCCATTAAAACTCAGTGCGCCAAAATCCCCCATAGTACCAGTGTGTGTTCCCTTATAGTAAGAACCTAAACTTTCTGCCGCATCTTCAATTAAGACCAGATTCCATTGTTGGCAAATCTGAAGTAATTCATCAAGTTGTGCTGGGTGGCCGAAAGTATGCATCGGCAATAGCGCTTTTATTGTTTGGCCAGTTTTTTTATGGGTGCATTTTCCGTGTTCATCGATAATGCCATTTTCGGCTAAATAAACGGCGACAGCTTGAGGGCATAGACTGAGACTCGTTGTTGAAATATCGATAAAAATGGGTTCAGCACCTAGATGGTATAAGGTATTACAGGTCGCCACAAAAGTGAGCGCTTGTGTGATAACCAGATCGCCGCGCTTCACATTAGCCATGTACAGGGCGGTATGCAAAGCACTCGTACCACTAGAGGTCGCAACCGCTTTAGGTGATTTGGTAAAGGTTTCTATTTTGCGCTCGAAATCGTTTACGAATCGGCCAACGCTAGACACAAAAGTGCTAGTAATAGTCTCTGCCACATAAGCTTGCTCATTCCCTGGAAAAGTTGGCGCATGTAAGGGAATAAACTCATTGGTTTGATAAGTGTCGCGAATAAACTCAATCAATGACCACATTAGGTTGCTACCTTTAAAATCTAGCGAATTTACATTTTTTCATCGAGAGACTTTCCAGTTTCCCTATGGGCGAAATCGGGTAACATTAACAAAAAAAGATCCAATAACTGTTTTTTAGTCCATGATTTTTCTAAAAGCATAGTTTGAATACTTTTCTCGAAAAACGCGATTAACTTGGCATCGTACTTGAGCTCATTTTTGATAATGCCCAATTCAGCAAAGCTATCCATGTCCAGGGTCTCTTTTTCCGTGAAAAACTCCTCAAAATCCTTTTCACCTGAGGTATCACTAACACTGAAATAGCACGGCCATAACCCTTTGGCTGGTAAAGTAAATGAGAGTTCTCTTGCCTCATCTTCACTGTTACAAATATAGGCTTTATAACCACGAGTTAACAGATAGCGGGTTGCGATATCGGCAAAGGAGATAAGGTGTTGTGACTTATCGAGCTTGGGAAAGTAAATGTCTCTATTTTCACCGAAAATACACGACATCAAACAAAGCTCTCCAGACTCCTGAGGCGTCAAAAAATAGCGTTTTATATCAGTAGGTGCAACTATGGGTTGTTGTTTTAACATTCGTTGGTTAAAGCTATGCAGTAAAGAACCATCAGAAAAGGCAACATTGGCAAACCGTGCAGTAGAAATAGCCAATTGTTCACTGCCGCGCATCAAAAACATTTCCATGATACGTTTTGACGCTCCCATCATATTCACTGGGTTAGCCGCTTTATCGGTAGAAACACAAAAATATTTTTTAACCCCATTGGCAATCGATTGCTTAATCGTTTTGTCAGTATTAAGAATATTGACGTTAATCATGCGCATCAAGGTGAAGGGGTCTTTCTCGCTTCTCACATGCTTAAGTGCAGAAAGATTTAGAACATAATCATACTGGCCATCTCTAGCGATGAAAGCATCATATTCAATGGAGTCGACATCAAGGGCAAACGTTTGAAAGTCACCCGCAATATAGCCAAATGAGCTGCGTATGTCCCTGACCAGCTCGGCTAAATTATTCTCACTGATATCGACAACATGCAACTTGAGCGGAGAGCGTTTAAAGATTTCTTTAACAACCGCTTGACCAATAGAGCCAGCTCCACCGATAACGAGAAAACGTGAGTGATTGACCTCTTGATTTAATGAGGGATTATGATGGCTGATATCTGATACGAAAAGTGCGCTCTCCCTTCCTATCAATTTTAGTATGTCCGTCATTGGGGATCCTATTGGTGTTGGGAATTTTTATGCCAAATTGAGTCAGAAAATATGAGTTACTGTACAGAGAACTAAATTTTATCCTATTTTTGTATTCAACAAGATGAATCTAGTTCGACTTACGTATAAACAAAAGCAAAAAATGGACCAGATTACTATAAGTGCGGTGTGATTATGGTTTAAAAGACACTTTTAAAAGCAGAGGTAAGTCATATTCAAGACTGTCAGCCAAAGCAAGCCAGTCGTGGCGTTCTTGTTCTGCAAGCATCTCACGAAATAATTGTGCAACAGTCACTGCATTTGTTAGTTCCGGCAGCAGGGGTTTAAGCAGGTCTATACAATGAGCAAATTCATGTGAACCATCGGCTTCATAGCCTAATCGAAACTTACTAGCAGTAGATATTAATTTCATGGTGAGTATGTCAATTGGTTTATTGTTCATGACTTACACTCCTGATATGGAACGCCATTAATGGTGGCGCCATCTAAGCTTGCGTTATAAAATGTTACATGTGGTTTAGAATAAATATAATTTTCTAATGCTAGTAAATATCCACGAAAACTAAGATCAGTTGCAACTTTTTCCCCATAACCATTCATTACCCAGTGTTTTTTTGTATGGGCTATAGATATGCCCAACTCGCCGTCTTGCCAGAAGGCATGAGTCTTATTATGCGGATAACTAAAATCGCAACCGAATAAGATAATAGTTTGACTTTTTAGGTGTACTGCTAAATCTATGGCAGGGTGAATTACGCTGCCATTAGTAAATAAGCGTAATTTTGGAGCTAGTTGGTATAACTCATCATAGACTTGGCTCAGCGAATAGGCGGCAAAACGTTGTCCTGGCCACCATTGCAATACATCCTGTCGTGACTTGGGGAAATAGACTAGTTTCACACTGGCGGGGATGTTATCTGGTAACAGCTGTCGTGACATATGTTGATCTAGGCTAACAACAATATCAGGGATAATATTTTCATTGAGTAACGCTTTTAATGCGGTGTCAACACTAATCATTAGTGGTCTAGTCGACTCTGGCAACGCCCGTTGCACTCTCAGATAGGTGTAATGTTGCTCTAATGTTGGTCCTGTAGCTATAACTAAGGTCTTATTAGGCTGGTAGTAGGAGCTTAAATCGGCAGCATCACTGTCTTTTTTTATTGTAGCAAGATTTTCTATCATCCGTTGCTTAAGCTTAGCATCAACATTGTTATGCTTTTTATTGGCATAGGTAATGTTATTATTAAATGCTAGTAAGTCACGCAGCCTAGCGTTTTCATCACTGCTCAGTAATAATTCAGGTGTAATCGCGATATAGTGTTGCGGTAATCGGTTTTGTTGAGGCTGATATTCCAGTTCTAGGCGTTGATCGCTTAACCATTCTCGTTGATCGGTGTAAGTCAATAATAGGGAAAACAGATTCACGTTAAGCAGACATATGTTAATGCGTTTTATAGTAGAGTTTTGTACGAGAATTGTGGGTACATCACCCATACCGACGCCATAAACCGTCGCCCTGCTACAATTTCTTGGCAATTGACCAATTAAAAGCTGTGCTTCTGCAATACGGTTATGACGACTACTTAACTGGATACCATTAACGCTAATGGTTTGTTCACGACCTTGCACTAAATGGGCATTTAAATCTGAGACTGAAGCAGTGTTTAGTACCTGACTTAGTAATGGCCAACGTCTGTTTATAACTTCTAAATTGTCATCAAAAAGTACAGTCATTAACGGTATCCTTGAAAGTATTTTTAATTTATCAAGAGAAGCCTGCGAACTGGTCTCTCCACAGGGACTCGAACCCCGATCGGCCGCTTAGGAGGCGGCTGCTCTATCCTGTTGAGCTATGAAGAGACGACAGTGATTATACTGGTTTTATCTTTGATTAAAAGGCTTATGATTTAGTTGCTTAAATCTTAAGCGCTATGTCGTTTATCTGTACATTGTAGGCGGCATTTTGGTCTACAAGTACTGCGGTGGCGCTTTCTTCGCTTACTTGCTCAATTTTTACCGTTGCACGACTTTTGGTCGCGACGGCGCGCATTTCATTGAGTCTATCGGGTAAGTTTTGTTGTAATACTACTTGGAATTTATCACCGACACGAATGCCATGTTTACGGCCTAGATTTAATATAATCCTGTCTGCTTGTCGGCTAACGACTTGGCCAAGTAATGGCCTGCAATTAAGTGTGCTGTCTAAATCTCGGGTAGCTTGCAATATTAATTGAGTAATACTTTTTCCATAGGAGGAACGCCAGAATCTATTACTGTTGGGAGCAATGATAGCCTGTTCTTCAAATTCCCATGGGGCCGATGTGCTGTAGCTTTTGCTCCAGACCTCTTCGCCACTGATCCCATGATAGAGGCTGAGTTTGAATTGAAATTGCCTTAGCGGAGCTTCATCCCAAAATCCTAAGAAGGTGGGTTGTACAGGCTCTATCGATATATCAATGATCTGCGGTTGAAGAATATATTGGCTGTCGGTAATTTCACTGAGCCAGCTTGGGAGTCTATAACCGCGAATATCCACTAGGTCTTGTTCAATATCGAGTCGCTCGTTAGCATGGATGTGACTAAAGCCAGTTGAAGAGTAATCTTCTATAGTGTTCCCTAACGCCTCTGAAATGACCTCTTCAAAGCCTGAAAGTTGTCCATATCTAAGCTGAGAACGATCTTTTATTTGTGTTTGAGGTATTAAAATAGCGGCCTTTAATTGGCCATTAGGACACTGTTGTGTTGGATCATCATTTAGATCGAGGCGTAGGGATACATATATTTTATTTCCCTGAATTTGTTCACTTACGAGTTGGATGTTTATGGCTTGGGCGTTGCGATTTATCGCAAAGTTATTTTGTGTGAGGTTACCATTAGAGGTTTGTTGCTCGCTGGATATTTGAATACCTGTGCTTAATGTCGCATAGCTAACAGCTTGATTAATTGCTTCTTCCCTTGCTTGAGCTGTATTACCATTGATAATAGTTGCTTCTCCGCTGGCTTCTATCCATTCGGCTCTGGTGGGCAAAGAAAGTAGTAAAAGGCTCAAAATGATGAGCGAAGCTGAACCTGGTATGTGCATCAATTCAATCCTTATCGCTAAGCTAATGGCGATATTACCAATCGAGCCAGTTTTCTGACTCTTAATCTAATATGGCAATAAAGCAAATTTCGTGCCTGAGTATGAGAACTTTTGATAAAGTTTCCATTGTTACAGTCGATATACTGCGTAATAGAAGAATATTGTCGGACTGAGGTTAATATTGGTCTGAAGATTGCTGGTTTTTGTTACTCATTAAAAATTTGAAGCTTAGAAAGTGAGTCACTTGACTGCCAATGCACCCATAGATGAGGTAAATCCAATGCTAAAGCGTGTGATTATTCCCTTAACATTGATAATGTTAGGTGGATGTGTAGCTAAACCGGTTACGCCGCCCAAACCGAGTTTAGTGGATGGCAATGGGTTGCCGCCAACGGCAGTGATTAACCATTTAGCACAGCGAATAGTGACTGAGCTCGTTAAGCAAAATGATGCTTTGCGTTCTGATCAACCTATCGTAGTTGCAACACCAGTATTAGTGGGCGATTTGAATGGCACTAATGCGTTAGCGCAACAGTTACAGCAAGGATTAATGACGTCACTCCATAGCTTTCAGTTTAATGTGGTGGATTTAAACTTAGCTGATGGCTTGAGAGTCACATCTGACGGGGATTTTATTTTGACGCGAGATTGGCAAAAATTGTCGAAAGATCTTCCTGTTGAGCATCTTGTCGTTTCGACTATGAGCGTAGTAACCAATGGTATGGCGATCAATACTCGGATTGTGAACATTAGTAACAATCGCGTGGTATCGGCATCTCAAACTTTTGTGACTCAAAAAGAGTTGGCAAACTACATGCAGCCTTCGGAGCAAATTGTGTCACAAAATGGCATCTTATATCGTCAGGCGAGTCCAGGTATGAATGAAGTGCGTGTTTTAGGAGATGGAAAATGAAACGCTACCTTTTAGTTATTGTGGCGCTAATGCTAACTGGCTGCGCTGCTAAAGATAGATATGTGCAATGGGAAGATGTGCCGCCGCCGAGTTTTCCTAAGTTAACGGCTATAGGATATGCGCCGTTAGCGACTCAACCGGCTAAAGAGCAATCACAAAGAGTGTTGATGGCTATGCAGGCATCAAAAATTGTGGCTTATCGTGAATTAGCGGAACAAGTTTATGGGCAGAAAATAACGGCAAACAGCAGTGTCAGTGATTGGATGTTGACGGACGATAATGTCAAAGCGTCAGTTTCTGGCGTGATCCGCGGCGCACGAGTCGTTAAGAGTTATCCCGCAGGCGAGCATTATGTCACTGAGTTAGAACTTGATTTTTCACAGGTTTGGGCGCTTTATCAACAACAGAGCCGTCCACAACGAGTGAAGGAAGTGACGTATTTCTAGCGTTTTTGAGAGTATGTTCAACAGCATGTATTGAGCCGCGTATTTACGCGGCTTTTCTTTTTATACAAGACATGAATATCTAATCAGAGCTTAGAAAAGGGAATGCTAAGTGGGAGTGATGCGCTTGTTAGGCCTTTAAATCATTGCCTAAACTTGAGATAGTCGAGGTCTTGCCTTTATCGTTATAGGTGAGGCTGGAGGCGTTTCTGCTGGCTTGTAAAGCTTGAGCAAAGCGATTTAAACTCGCTAAATTCATCTCAATTAAACTGGCATTTTGTTCGTTTAATTCTTTGCATTCAGTCAATGCGTCTTTGATCTCAGCCATTTTATGCACGAGTTCGACTTGCTGAGTGAGTAGCGATTTATCACTGTGTTTTGCCAGAATATCATCATTATTCTTTAGTTCTTTCAGACATTGCGATTTTTCGTTAGCAAGGGAAAGCAGTAAATCGGCGTTTTGGTCAACCAAAGCGCCTTTTTCCTTGAGTATGATTTGCTTAAGAACAGCCAAATGGGCGTGTTGTAGATCTACCAGTTTAGCTATTTCAGTCATAGTTACTCTTTATTTAAGTCATTAAGTTCGGCTTCAAAACTTGCAATATTGGCAGCCAACTTTTCAGGGTCAATTTTATAGCGACCTTCGGCAATAGCTTGTTTGATTTCGGCTACTTTCTTTTGATCAACTTCAGGAAGGCTAGCCATTTTAGTCTGAGCTCCTTGAAGTTGTTGTGCCTGGGCCGTAATGACCACTGAATCGCTTCTCTGTGGTGTTGTCGATTTTGTAGCAACTTGAGCAGATTGATCGCTGCTCGTTTTCGTTGCGCCTGAACGAACTTGCGCAGTCGTTGCAGTGTTAAGTTTGCTAATATCAATTGCCATTTTAGGCTCCAGCGTCGTGTGTACGGGATTTCTTAACTGGGGTATCGGCAGCTTACAAAAAAGCTTTAGATTATTTTACATTCTTACTTCAACTTCGCCAATGCCTGTGACTATAGCATCTAGTTCTTTGTTTGAACTGCTATTTTTGACTCTGATCCGATCACCTTTATTGCCATCTTGTAGGGCTTCGCCCACTGTTTTGAGCTCGAATGAGCCAGAACGAACGTAGATAGATACCGAATCATTTTTACAAACGAAGCATAAGTTGTTGCTTAATAAGGGATTATCTTTTGCTACTCGTCGTTTTACTCGCACACCAGCCAATTTACTCGGGTCATCGAATTCGGCACCTCTCAAGCTATTTTGTTCAATGTAACGGACTTCTACTTGACTAGGAGAGATGAGTTCGCCTGGTGCTAAGATTTCGGTTGAGACAACAACGGGGAATAAGATATCCACCCGAACCGAGATATAGATTTGCCAAGGGTAAGCTAAGTCTTGTGTATCGCAGCTGACTTTTAAGGTGTTATTACGGCTAATTTCCCTATCGC
Organism: Shewanella sp. S23-S33; assembly: GCF_043359565.1. Classification (NCBI taxonomy): domain Bacteria; kingdom Pseudomonadati; phylum Pseudomonadota; class Gammaproteobacteria; order Alteromonadales; family Shewanellaceae; genus Shewanella; species Shewanella sp. S23-S33. Next base: position 28,494 of record NZ_JBHFFD010000019.1, read on the forward strand.
TAGCCAGTTCAACTTTCATTGGAGACGAACATTGTGACGGCAGCATTCTTGCGTCAACCATCTGTGGCGAAATATTTACTTTGGCATTTTCTGGAACGGATATTTTTTCTGAAATAAGCGCTTTAGCTAATTCTGAGATTGCCGATACGGTGGGGACAATAGGCTCTGCACTCGCAAAAGCGGGCATGAAGAGGGTGAAAAGACTAAAAAAACAGACTAAATTTACTTTCATAATGAAGAGACTAGCTTGTAACGCCAGAATGCACCTATACTTTTATTAAGTTCGAAGCTGACCACTGTAATAATAATTTGCATCACTGTCAGAAGATTGACTCAGTTTCGACTATGTTTATCGATAGATAAGACGTAAGCAATTAATATGCCTATACTCAACTGAGTTATAGGGCCGAACATAAACAGAACAACAAGGCAGAGTTATGTCGAGTATTCTTGATTCAGTCAACAAACGAACCCAGCTCGTTGGACAAAACCGTTTAGAATTGCTGCTTTTTAAATTAAACGGTCGTCAACGGTTTGGGATTAACGTGTTTAAGGTGAAAGAAGTACTGCAGTGTCCACCACTGACCACTTTGCCTAAACTTAATCCTTATGTGAAGGGTGTTGCTCATATTCGTGGAACAACCATTTCAGTGATTGATTTGAGTGCGGCAACAGGGGGAAAACCTTTAGCGAGCACTGAAAACTGTTTCATCATTATTTCTGAATATAACCGTAGTGTTCAAGGCTTCTTGGTCAGTTCTGTTGAGCGGATCATCAACATGAATTGGGAAGCGATTATGCCTCCGCCGCAAGGTGCTGGCCGTTATTCTTATCTGACAGCTGTGACTGAAATTGAAGGTGAATTAGTTGAAATTCTCGATGTGGAAAAAATCTTAGATGAGATTTCACCAGTTAAAACGGCTATCAGTGAAGAAGCCAATGAAAAACTGACCCTCGACAGAACTCAGCATTATCATATTATGGTTATTGATGATTCTGCCGTGGCGCGTAAACAAATTATTCGTTCACTCGAGTCATTGAATTTACAAATTGATACCGCAAAAGATGGTCGCGAAGCATTAGACAAGCTTAAAGAGATCGCCAAAGAGATGGATAATGTGGCCGATGAGATCCCCCTCATTATCTCTGATATTGAGATGCCTGAAATGGATGGCTACACCCTGACCGCTGAAATCCGAGATGATCCTAAGCTTAAGCATATTAAAGTGGTACTGCATACTTCGTTAAGTGGTGTATTCAATCAGGCAATGGTTCAAAAAGTGGGGGCTAATGACTTTATCGCTAAGTTTAATCCCGACGAACTGGCCGCTGCTGTGAATAAGCATTTAAGTTTGTAATTGCTGTCGGTTAGTACCTAGATACGCTTTACGCTATAATCTCGACTTTATAACATGATGGTTTCGCACTGATTTTGGTGCTTGCTATAGGATTTAGGATGTGAATGTGCCAAATAAATCACTCGCTGAGGCTGAATATAATCAATTTAGGTTGTTCTTAGAGCAACACAGCGGCATCGTACTGGGTGAAAATAAGCAATATCTTGTGCGCAGTCGTCTTGCTCCTTTGATGGGCAAATATAACCTGCCATCCTTATCTGATGTGGTTAAGCATTCGATGAAGCCTACTGAGCGTGCGCTTAGAGCTGAAGTGATCGATGCTATGACGACCAATGAAACCCTTTGGTTCCGTGATCGTTATCCATTTGAGTTGTTGAATAATGTCCTACTACCTGAATACAGTCGTCTGGGGCGTCCACTTAAAATTTGGTCTGCGGCTTGCTCGTCAGGCCAAGAGCCATACTCATTGGCTATGACTATTCTTGAGTATCAACAGAAGAAGCCTGGTGCCCTGGCTGGTAGTGCTTCGATTCAAGCAACGGATTTATCTCCTTCCATGTTGGAACGCTGCAAAAATGCCGAGTACGATAGTTTGGCATTAGCGCGTGGTTTATCTGAAGAACGTAAGCGTCAGTTTTTTGAGGCATTACCTTCAGGTAATATGAAGTTAAAGGATAATGTGAAGCGGTTGGTGAACTTTAGAGCGCATAATTTGCTTGAGAGTTATAGTCTGCTTGGCAAGTTCGACATTATCTTTTGCCGCAATGTGCTGATTTATTTTGCACCAGAGGCAAAGGCAAAAATTTTGCGGCAATTCGCTGCCGCTCTCAATCCCAAAGGGATTTTATTTCTCGGTGCATCAGAATCTATCGCTGGTTTAACGGACGAGTTTGATATGGTTCGTTGTAACCCTGGCATTTATTACCAGAAAAAGACTTAACTCAGCCGCTCTAAAGAAAATTACCGACAATTGTCGGTAATTTTTTACCCATCACTTGCTCATCCTTATTGTTATTCTCAAAATTTGCCTGATGTTGGCACATGAATTGCTTTATTTTCGTGAGAACACGAGGAGGCAATTTTATGGCGATCAATTTTGATAATGCACTGGGTGTGCATCAATACACTCTCGGTATTAGAGCGCAGCGGGCTGAAGTCATTTCAAGCAATATCGCTAACGCAGATACGCCACATTACAAAGCCCGCGATGTTGATTTTTCTACGGCAATGCAGGCCGCTCGAGGCCAACAGCAGCAGCGAAATAGTCTTGAAATGCAAGAGCCAGATAAGCATTTTGGGCTTGCGGAGTTGACTGGGCAATTTGTTAAGTTCCGTGTGCCAAATCAACCCGATACCGGTGATGGTAATACTGTTGATATCCAACAGGAACAATCGGCATTCATGCAAAATGCACTTGAATATCAAATGTCGCTAGGTTTTTTAGACAGTAAGTTTAGTGGCATGAAGAAAGCGTTGAGAGGGGATTAATCATGAGTTTATTTAGCATATTTGATGTTGCTGGCTCGGGAATGTCTGCTCAATCGGTCAGGCTAAACACCACCGCGAGCAACATAGCCAACGCGGATTCCGTCTCGAGTAGTGTAGATAAGACCTATCGTTCTCGTCATCCCATTTTTGAAGCCGAAATGGCTAAAGCCCAAAGTCAGCAACAAGCTTCTCAAGGCGTTGCAGTAAAAGGCATTGTAGAAAGTGATAAACCACTACTGAAAGAATATTCGCCCGATCATCCAATGGCGGATGCGGACGGCTTTATTTATAAACCGAATGTTAATGTCATGGAAGAAATGGCAAATATGATTTCTGCTTCGCGCTCATATCAAATGAATGTTCAAGTCGCTGAAGCAGCTAAGTCTATGCTGCAACAAACACTTGGGATGGGTAAATAACATGTGTTACTTAGGAGGTAAGCTGTGAGCCTCATTAATCAAATTAACCAAGCGTCGGCGCAGACGGCTCAAAATAAGAGTCAGCCAAATGCCGTTACGACGAATTCATCAACCAGCTCAACGGGTAATCCGTTTCTTGATGGCATACGTTTGCCAAAAGAGTCAATAGTACCGGAAGCAAAAAGCCAGCAGTTAACTCAAGATGACTTTTTCTCGTTATTAAGCCAACAGTTATCGATGCAAGATCCCTTTAAGCCCGTCGACAACGACCAAATGATTGCGCAGATGGCATCATTCTCGACGGTTGATGGTATTACTAAGTTGAATAAGGAAATCGTTAATTTAAACGGTGTTATGACATCAAGCCAAGCATTACAGGCATCAGGACTTGTTGGTCGCAAGGTGTTGATCCCAACTGATACAGGTAACATTTCAGCTGAAAGCCCAACAATAAAAGGTGTGATTAGCACGCCAGCTAAAATTCCTGAAGTTACTGTACGTGTTGAGGATGAGAAAGGCCAAGTTGTGACCACCTTTAAAGTTGATGGCAGTAAGGGGGGCAATGTCGATGTTAACTGGGATGGCCTCGATAAAGATGGAAACCCTGTAACCGCAGGTAACTATACGATCAAGGCGAGTGGTTTAGTGGATGGGAAATCCCAAGAATTGCCAGTCTCGACCTATGCTCATGTGACCAGCGTTTCTCTCGGTACGGCCAGTACTGGCGCGATTCTTAACTTGAGAGGCGGTATGGGCATCAAGTTAACCGATGTGTTAGCTGTGTCTGAAACCTAAGTTTGCATAAAAGAATTTTTGCAGTATCCGAATTGGGCATAAGTTGCTCATAAATGAATTGAGTCAAGTGTAGAGGTGAATTATGTCGTTTAACATTGCATTGAGTGGCATTTCTGCCGCGCAGAAAGATTTAAACACTACGGCGAATAACATTGCTAATGCGAACACTATTGGCTTTAAAGAGTCCCGTGCTGAATTTGCGGATGTTTACGCTAATTCTATTTTTTCAAATGCTAAAACTGCTGTCGGTGGTGGTGTTGCTACGAGCCAAGTGGCACAGCAATTCCATCAAGGTAGCTTACAGTTGACGAATAACTCCCTTGATATGGCGATTAAAGGTGGTGGCTTTTTCGTTACTGCCTCTGAACTGGGTACATTAGACCACTCGTTTACCCGTGCTGGAGCATTTAAGGTCGATAAAAATAATTACATGGTTGATTCTGCTGGTAATTATTTGCAAACTTTCCCAGTGGATAAAGACGGGAACTCGACATCAGTGAGTTTAACGACGGCTAAGCCGGTACAAATACCAGACACTGCAGGTAGCCCTGTAAAGACTGAGAATGTTACTTTACAAATGAACTTAAATGCTAAAGAAAGTGCACTCGACCCCGCAGCATTCGATCCTCTAGATGCAAAAACCTACAATAACGTTACATCAATGACAATTTATGACTCACTCGGTGAGCCACATATTATGACCACTTATTTTGTTAAGCCCAAAGATGGTTCGTACAATGGTGAGAACAATTGGGTAGCTTACTATGCTGTTGATGGAAAGCAAGTCGATCTAGCCGGTCCTGCTGGTACTTATCAAACAGATACCACCGGCGATGGTACACCTGATGCAACGGGCACAGCTCAAACTGCTGGTGGTTGGAAAGGCTCTGTACTCAAGTTCAATTCGGTTGGTGTCTACACAGGTAGTGATCCTGCGATAGTCAAGACTGAGGCTTTGGGCGTCAGTGGTGCGGGTGTTTTAGGAGCTGGTGCCGATGGCACTCAAGATTTGACTGTGAAGTTTAATGCCCCAACGCAATATGCGGCTCCTTTTGGTGCAACTGAGTTGACGCAAGATGGTACGACTGTAGGTCGCTTAACTAACGTTGAAATCGGCGAAGATGGTTTAGTGACCGCGAGTTATTCTAATGGTTCAACCGTGCCTTTAGCACGGGTTGCTTTAGTTCGTTTTGCTAACGAACAAGGTTTAACGCAAGTGGGTAATACGTCGTGGAAGGCTAGTTTGAACTCAGGTCCAGCGTTAGCGGGTGAGGCAAATAGTGGAACTTTTGGTAGCATCAGTTCATCGGCGTTAGAGCAATCGAACATCGATTTAACTACTGAACTGGTCGATTTAATTTCGGCACAGCGTAACTTCCAAGCGAACTCTCGTACCCTTGAAGTGAATAACACGCTGCAACAAACCGTATTACAAATCCGCTAATCATTACTTTATTTAACTAAGTGTTGCCGCCAGTGGCAACACTTAGCCTTTATCCTGCCGTCAAATCACTTCATTTTCATATTTTTCAATTCTATCAGTAAATTAAACGTTATTTTTTTGGCATGATGCTTGCTTGGATATTGTCATGTAGAAAATTTGACGGAGCAGTCTGTGGACAAATTCCTTTATGTCGCCATGAGTGGCGCTAAGCAAAATATGAATGAGCTGGCACTCCGTGCGAACAACTTAGCCAATGCTAATACCGATGGTTTTAAATCAGATATGGCGCAGGCCAGATCGATGCAAGCCTTCGGTGAAGGGTTGCCTTCAAGGGTGTTTGCGATGACAGAATCTCCGTCAGCTAATTTTCGCTCTGGTCCGATAAAAACCACTGGACGGGATCTCGATGTTGCCATTAAAGGCGATGGCTGGTTTGCCGTTCAGGCGAAAGATGGCAGTGAAGCTTATACCCGTTCCGGTAGTCTCAGTTTCGATGCGACGGGCATGTTGTATAACGACAGAGGCAATCCCGTGATGGGGGATGTTGGCCCGATAGTGCTGCCATTACCTATTGATAAAGTGTCAATTTCACAGGATGGCATAGTGTCTGTTCGCCCTCAAGGGGCGACTGCTGAAGTGATAGAAGAAGTGGCGAGATTGAAGTTAGTTAATCCCGGCAATGCGCAGATGATGCGTGGTGAAGATGGATTATTTCGACAAATGTCAGGTGAACCAGCACCAGCTGACCCTTTCGTCGCAGTTGAAAGTGGTGCCGTAGAGGGCAGTAACGTTAACCCTGTTGATGAAATGGTGTCTTTGATTGATCTTCAGCGGCAGTTTGAATTGCAAGTCAAGATGATGAAAACCGCGGAAGAGAATGATCGCGCTTCATCTTCATTAATGCGTATTAGTTAGGAGATAGATTATGCATCCGGCGTTATGGATTAGTAAAACTGGCTTAGACGCACAGCAAACTGATATTTCAGTGATTTCAAACAACGTAGCGAACGCTAGCACTGTGGGCTACAAAAAAAGCCGCGCAGTATTTGAAGATTTACTCTATCAAACAGTTAACCAAGCGGGTGGTGTTAGTGCATCTAACACTAAGCTACCCAACGGATTAAACATAGGTGCGGGTACGAAAGTCGTCGCCACTCAAAAAATGTTTACTCAGGGTAACATGCTGACGACGGATAACTCACTGGATCTCATGATTGAAGGTCCTGGATTTTTTGAAATCCAGCTCCCTGATGGAACCACTGCTTATACTCGAAATGGTCAGTTTACCTTAGACGATACGGGTCAGATTGTGACGCCAGGTTCTGGCTATTTGCTACAACCCGCGATCACTATTCCTGATAATGCGACCAGTATTACCGTTTCAGCAGAGGGTGAAGTTTCAGTAAAAACGCCGGGTACCGCTGAGAACCAAGTCGTGGGTCAGTTGACGATGACGGATTTTATTAATCCATCGGGTCTAGATCCTATGGGACAAAACTTATATACGGAAACCGGTGCGAGCGGCACGCCAATTCAAGGTACCGCTTCGTTAGATGGCATGGGAGCGATTCGTCAAGGCGCCTTAGAAACCTCTAATGTTAACGTGACCGAGGAACTGGTTAACCTTATCGAAAGTCAGCGTATTTACGAGATGAACTCCAAAGTGATTTCAGCGGTAGATCAGATGCTGTCTTATGTGACTCAGAATTTATAGAGGCAAACATCATGGCTAGATATCTTGTGTTGGCCGTCGCGTTATTGCTTGCAGCTTGTAGCTCGACGCAAAAGAAACCCCTTGCGGATGATCCCTTTTACGCGCCGGTATACCCAGAGGCGCCGCCGACAAAAATTGCCGCAACTGGCTCTATTTATCAAGACAGCCAAGCATCTAGCTTGTATTCGGATATACGCGCCCACAAAGTCGGTGACATTATCACTATCGTATTGAAGGAATCGACTCAGGCGAAGAAAAGTGCAGGCAATCAGATCAAAAAAGGCTCAGACATGAGCTTAGATCCCATCTTTGCTGGTGGTAGTAATGTGTCCATTGGCGGAGTGCCAATTGATTTGCGTTACAAAGATAGCATGAACACTAAGCGTGAATCGGATGCGGATCAGAGCAATAGTCTAGATGGCAGCATCTCGGCAAACGTGATGCAAGTGCTAAACAACGGCAGCTTAGTGATCCGTGGTGAAAAATGGATTTCAATCAATAATGGTGATGAGTTTATTCGTGTCACTGGTCTCGTTCGCTCGCAGGACATTAAACCCGATAACACTGTCGATTCAACGCGAATGGCTAATGCCCGTATCCAATACAGTGGCACAGGCACTTTCGCAGATGCTCAAAAAGTGGGCTGGTTAAGCCAGTTCTTTATGAGCGACTGGTGGCCCTTCTAAGGAGTCGTATCATGAAATATAAACTGGTGTTAGCCGTTGCCATGCTAGTGTTTTCTCTACCTAGTCAGGCTGAACGAATTAAAGATATTGCCAATGTGCAAGGTGTGCGTAGTAACCAGTTGATTGGTTATGGCTTAGTGGTCGGTTTACCGGGAACGGGGGAAAAAACCAGTTATACCGAGCAGACCTTTATGACTATGCTCAAAAACTTTGGGATTAATCTTCCTGACAACGTCAAACCGAAAATTAAAAACGTTGCAGTGGTAGCCGTACACGCGGATATGCCTGCCTTTATCAAACCTGGTCAAGATCTTGACGTGACGGTATCTAGCTTAGGCGAAGCCAAAAGCTTACGCGGTGGCACCTTATTACAGACCTTTTTGAAAGGGGTAGACGGTAATGTGTATGCGATCGCCCAAGGTAGTTTAGTGGTGAGTGGTTTTAGTGCCGATGGTTTAGATGGTTCAAAGGTGATTCAAAATACGCCAACTGTAGGTCGTATACCCAATGGCGCGATTGTTGAGCGTAGTGTAGCAACCCCATTTTCAACTGGCGATTATTTGACGTTTAACCTACGTCGTTCGGATTTCTCTACTGCGCAGCGCATGGCCGATGCGATCAATGATCTATTAGGTCCAGATATGGCGCGTCCTTTAGATGCGACGTCTGTTCAGGTAACGGCTCCACGTGATGTATCACAACGAGTCTCCTTTTTAGCAACGCTTGAAAACCTTGATGTTGTTCCCGCAGAGGAATCTGCCAAAGTGATCGTTAATTCACGTACTGGAACCATAGTGGTTGGGCAAAACGTACGCTTACTCCCTGCGGCGATTACCCATGGCGGCATGACTGTCACGATTGCGGAGGCGACACAGGTTTCGCAGCCAAATGCCTTGGCTAATGGTCAAACAACCGTCACGAGTAATAGTACGATCACAGCGACAGAAAGTGACCGTCGTATGTTTATGTTTAATCCAGGCACTACGCTGGATGAGCTGGTTAGAGCGGTTAACTTAGTCGGTGCAGCCCCTTCAGATGTGTTAGCAATACTTGAAGCATTAAAAGTGGCAGGAGCTTTGCATGGTGAACTTATCATCATCTAATTTCTGTCGGGAAAATCATGGAAAAGCTTTCAAGTTCATCACATTTTCTTGACCTGGGCGGGCTAGATTCACTCCGCGCCCAGGCTCAGAAAGATGAGAAGGGCGCCTTGAAAAAGGTCGCCCAACAATTTGAAGGTATTTTCGTGCAAATGCTGATGAAAAGTATGCGCGATGCCAATGCGGTTTTTCAGTCTGATAGTCCACTCAATAGCCAATACACTCAGTTTTACGAGCAGATGCGCGATCAGCAGTTATCGGTCGATTTATCTGACAAAGGTGTATTGGGCCTTGCCGATATGATGGTGCAGCAACTCTCTCCCGAAACAAGTCATTTCACGCCTGCATCGGTATTGCGTGACGATGGTGGCATGAAAATGCTCCACGACGATAAAGCGCTTAATGTGCCTATGCAGAGTTCAGCCGCTCCTGTGGTTGAACCCACAGTTGTAAATCATGGTGTGCCGGCTGCTATCGCTCGGCCTGTATTTGAACCGGATAGAGCTGAAGATGCAAATTCATCAATGGACATTGATGCGCCTAATCGTTCACTGGCTATCGATACGCCTAAGCCGAGCTGGAGTGAACAATCACTTTCAGTGGTAGAACCTGTGATTAGCGGCCAAGTTTTGCCGACGGCAGCATTTAGGGAAACCCAAAAGATTGTCAGGTTTGGTAGTCGAGAAGAATTTTTAGCGACCTTATATCCACATGCTGAAAAAGCCGCAAAAACATTAGGTACTCAACCAGAAGTATTGTTGGCGCAATCGGCACTGGAAACTGGCTGGGGACAAAAAATCGTCCGCGGCAATAACGGTGCGCCGAGTCATAACCTATTCAACATTAAAGCTGATCGTCGTTGGTTAGGTGATAAGGCTAACGTCAGTACCTTAGAATTTGAGCACGGTGTTGCTGTTCAGCAAAAAGCTGACTTCCGAGTTTATAGTGATTTCGAGCATAGCTTTAACGATTTTGTGTCCTTCATTGCCGAAGGTGAACGTTATCAAGATGCGAAAAAAGTGGCCGCTTCCCCTACTCAATTCATCCGAGCTTTGCAGGATGCGGGTTATGCCACTGATCCTCGATACGCTGAAAAAGTGATTAAAGTGATGCAGTCGATCAGTGAAGAACTGAAATCAATTCTGCCAGGAGAAGACAAATGATGAATCTTACAACCCTGTTTGTTCATAGGAGTGTCAACTAATGGCCGTTGATCTACTGAATATAGCGCGAACTGGGGTGCTTGCCTCCCAGTCGCAACTGGGTGTTACCAGTAATAATATAGCTAACGCCAATACCGCTGGTTACCACAGACAAGTAGCAACGCAGTCGACTCTTGAATCGCAGCGTTTTGGTAGTAGCTTTTATGGCACTGGAACTTACGTTAATGACGTTAAGCGTATCTACAATGACTATGCTGCAAGAGAGTTACGCATTGGTCAAACAACGTTAAGCGCCGCCGAAGCCAGCTACGGTAAATTGAGTGAGCTAGATCAGCTGTTTTCACAGGTAGGTAAAGTTGTGCCACAAAGCTTGAATGACCTGTTTTCGGGGCTGAATAGTGTGGCTGATTTGCCTGCAGATTTGGGTATTCGGAGTTCGACCCTAACAAACGCACAGCAAGTTGCCAGCAGTCTTAATCAGATGCAGTCGTATTTGAATGGCCAGCTTAATCAGACCAATGACCAGATCACAGGTATGACTAAGCGTATCAATGAGATCAGTACAGAACTGGCAAATTTAAACCTAGAGTTAATGAAGTCGCCGAATCAGGATGCGCAGTTGCTTGATAAGCAAGATGCACTGGTTCAAGAGTTAAGCCAGTATGCTCAAGTGAACGTTATTCCATTAGAAAATGGTGCTAAGAGCGTAATGCTCGGTGGTTCAGTGATGTTGGTCTCTGGCGAAATTGCTATGACGATGGGAGTCCAAGCGGGTGATCCATTTCCGAATGAGCTTCAATTGACTTCAAGTATTGGTTCGCAAAGTGTCACTGTTGATCCGAGTAAACTTGGCGGTCAGTTAGGGGCCATTTTTGATTATCGTGATCAAACGTTAATTCCCGCGGGTCATGAGCTCGATCAATTAGCCTTGGGCGTGGCTGATAACTTCAATAAAATGCAAGCACAAGGTATTGACCTCAATGGACAAGTTGGTGCCAATATCTTCAAAGATATCAACGATCCTATGATGTCTTTGGGCCGTGCAGCAGGTTTTTCTGGTAATACAGGTAATGCAACGTTAGGCGTCACCATAGATGACACCAGTTTATTAACTGGTGGTGCCTACGAACTGTCATTTACCGCGCCTGCAACTTATGAGCTGAGAGATTCGAAAACGGGGGCAATTACGCCACTGACGTTAACTGGCTCGACTTTATCGGGTGGATCTGGATTTTCAATTGATATAAAAGCGGGCGCTATGGCGTCTGGCGATCGTTTTGCCATTCGCCCGACAGCGGGTGCTTCAAATGGCATTGAAGTGGTCATGAAAGACCCTAAAGGCATTGCCGCCGCATCACCAAAGATTACTGCAGATGCCGCTAACTCGGGCAATACCCAAGTGAAGTTGACTCAAATTAGCAATCGTAATGCCGCAAATTTCCCTGTAACGGGCAGTGAGTTGACGATAAAGCTCGATACCACAGTTGTGCCTCCAACCTATGAAGCATTCGACGCCGCGGGAACATCCCTTGGGGCTGCAGCCCCTTATACGCCTCCGAGTATTAGCGCTTTTGGTTTTACCTTTGAAGTTGAAAGCAAAGCGGCTGCAGGCAATGACAGATTTACCTTCGATTTATCCTTCGCAGCGGGGGATAACTCTAATGCTGTCGCTATGGCTAAGTTGAGCGAAAGTAAGGTGATGAATGGGGGAAAGTCGACCCTAGCTGATGTGTTCGAGAACACTAAGCTCGAGGTAGGCAGTAAAACGAAAGCGGCTGAAGTGCGTGTTGGTTCGGCAGAGGCGGTGTATCAACAAGCTTATGCGCGAGTAGAGAGTGAGTCGGGCGTGAACTTAGATGAAGAAGCAGCAAATTTAATGCGTTTTCAGCAAGCCTATCAAGCCTCTGCGCGGATCATGACGACTGCACAGCAGATTTTTGACACCTTATTATCCTCAGTGCGTTAGGAGATTTAACTATGCGATTATCATCCGCGCAGATTTTTAATCAAAGCATTACCAGTGTGCTGCAAAAGCAAACGGCGACCAGCAAAATTCTTGACCAATTGAGCAGTGGTAAGAAAGTCAATACTGCTGGTGATGATCCTGTGGCGTCACAGGGTATTGATAATCTGAATCAGAAAAATGCACTCGTCGATCAGTTTATGAAAAATATTGACTATGCGAAAAATCGTCTTGCTGTGGCAGAAAGCAAACTCGGTAGTGCTGAAGATTTAACTGGCTCTATGCGTGAGCAAGTTATGCGAGCGATAAACGGCACACTCTCAGGAACTGAGCGGCAAATGATTGCCGAAGAGATGAAAGGCAGCTTAGAAGAATTGCTCTCTATTGCGAATAGTAAGGATGAATCTGGCAATTATATGTTCTCTGGTTTCAGTACCGATAAAGAACCTTTTGCTTTTGATAACTCGACACCGCCTAAAATAGTGTATAGCGGCGATTCTGGCGTCAAAAATAGTTTAGTACAAATGGGTGTTGCCATGGGGACAAACATCCCTGGCGATAGCGCGTTTATGAAAGCACCCAATGGACTTGGTGATTATAGCGTCAATTATTTGGCCAGCCAGCAGGGGGAGTTTAGCGTTAAAACAGCAAAAATTGCTGATGCTGCAACTTATGTTGCTGATACATATACATTTAACTTCACTGATAATGGTGCCGGCGGTACTAACTTGCAAGTGCTCGATTCTGCAAGTAATCCTGTCGCAAACGTAGCTAACTTCGATGCCACTAATCCCGTTAGTTTTAATGGTATAGAAGTTAAAATTGATGGAAAACCCAGCGCTGGCGATAGTTTCACCATGGAGCCGCAGGCCGAAGTCAGTATTTTCGATACGATCAGCAGTGCGATTGCATTAATTGAAGACCCTAATTCTGCCAACACTCCCCAAGGGCGAGCTCAGTTGGCACAGATATTGAATAACATCGGTAGTGGCGTCAATCAAATTAGTTCTGCCAGAAGTGTGGCGGGGAATAATCTGAAAGTTGTCGAAAGTTACAAAGAGACTCATACCGAGGAGAAAGTGGTGAACTCATCAGCGCTATCACTCTTGGAAGATCTCGATTATGCATCAGCGATTACGGAATTTGAAAAGCAACAGCTTGCATTGAACGCAGTCTCTAGCGTGTTTAGTAAGGTGGGTTCTGTTTCCCTGTTCGACTTTATTTAACAGAAAGCAAGTACCTATCCATCTGTAAGATAAATTGTTAAAAATTTAGCCAAGCTCCAAGCCTTGGCGGTATAACTAGGAAGAGGAACTCAACATGGCTATTACAGTAAATACCAACGTGACTTCAATGAAGGCACAAAAGAATTTAAATACTTCCAGTAGCGGTTTAGCGACCTCAATGGAACGTTTATCCAGTGGTCTACGCATTAACAGTGCAAAAGACGATGCCGCTGGTCTAGCCATTTCTAACCGCTTGAATAGTCAAGTGCGCGGTCTAGAAGTGGGCATGCGAAATGCTAATGATGCGATTTCAATTGCTCAAATCGCCGAAGGTGCGATGCAAGAACAAACTAACATGCTCCAACGTATGCGTGATTTAACAATCCAAGCAGAAAATGGTGCAAACAGTACAGACGATATTTCAGCACTGAAAGCTGAAATGGATCAGTTAGTTACTGAGATCGATAACATAGGCACAAGTACAGCGTTTGGTAATACAAAGCTGTTACAAGGTGGATTCTCGACAGGGAAAGTGTTCCAAGTCGGTCACCAAGAAGGTGAAGATGTCGTTGTAAAAGTGAAGAAAACAGATAAAACATCTTTATCAGTGACAGGCTTAGCGTTGGCGACTTCTGCAAACCGCGCATCATCACTCAAGGCGATTGATAAAGCCATTAAATCGATTGACACCCAACGTGCTGATTTAGGTGCGGTACAAAACCGTTTAGCACATAACATTAGTAACAGTGCGAACACACAAGCTAACGTTGCTGATGCTAAGAGTCGTATCGTGGATGTCGATTTTGCGAAGGAAACTTCAGTTATGACTAAGAACCAAGTGTTACAACAAACGGGTTCTGCAATGCTTGCACAGGCTAACCAGTTACCTCAAGTTGCATTATCTCTTCTTGGTTAATGTTACTTGCGTGATGTTATATGAAGTACTTTGCCTACTTGTTCTAGAGTTATCTAGAAAAGCAGGCAAAGTTTCATAGGGATTTGATATTTATGCTTATGATAATTAGGGTTATTTTTTTAAATCAATATATTTTAAAAAATAACCCTAAAGTTAAAAAAGATGCTGCCGTTAAATATACTGTAACCACTAAGACCCGCCTGGCTTAAGTAGACAGGCAAGTTAACAAGCCAGGTATAAAGAGGAAACGATCATGGCCATTACAGTAAACACTAACGTCACATCTTTAAAAGCGCAAAAGAACTTAAATACATCAGCTGGCGGTTTGGCCACATCAATGGAACGTTTATCCAGTGGTCTGCGTATTAACAGTGCCAAAGACGATGCTGCCGGTCTAGCAATTTCTAACCGCCTAAACAGCCAAGTGCGTGGTCTTGAAGTCGGCATGCGTAACGCAAATGATGCAATCTCTATTGCGCAAATTGCTGAAGGTGCGATGCAAGAGCAAACCAACATGTTACAACGTATGCGTGACTTGACAGTGCAAGCTGAAAACGGTGCAAACAGTACTGATGACATTGCGGCGCTAAAAGCTGAAATGGACGAGTTAGCCACTGAGATTGACAATATTGGAACAACGACGGCGTTTGGTACGACTAAATTAATGCAAGGTGGGTTCTCTGCTGGGAAAAAATTCCAAGTCGGTCACCAAGAAGGTGAAGATGTTACCGTGAAGGTGAAGAAAACGGATAAAGCATCTTTATCCATTAGTGGCTTAGTACTTGCCACCTCTGCAAACCGCGCATCATCGCTCAAGGCGATTGATAAAGCTATTAAAACGATTGATACCCAACGTGCTGATTTAGGTGCGATACAAAACCGTTTAGCGCATAACATTAGTAACAGTGCGAACACACAAGCTAACGTTGCTGATGCGAAGAGCCGAATTGTTGATGTGGATTTCGCGAAAGAAACATCACAAATGACCAAGAATCAAGTGCTACAACAAACGGGTTCTGCAATGTTGGCCCAAGCCAACCAGTTACCTCAAGTGGCCTTGTCACTGCTGTAGTTTCAAGCAGAATAGTGAGAATGTGATAAGGGAGGTTCGGTGACGGATCTCCCTTTGCCACTTTAAAGGTTAATGTAGTTTTATAGGGTAATTTTAATGTAACCATTTAAAGTTATTACTAAATTTGCTGAGGTATGGCTATGGATATCAATATAGCAAGTTCACCTTCTATGCTTCACAGTAAGGTTGATTTAGCTCAAACGCCGCTAAAAGCATCTTCTCCAGATGCTGAATTAAAGCGAAATACGGCGATTGAACAGGTTGCGGAACAAGATGTGACGAAAAATGAACAGAATCCAAGTAAGCTGGCTCAAGTTGCCACAGAGTTGTCTGATATGATGTCTATGATGCGTAAAGGTTTAGCATTTAAGGTTGATGAAAACTCTGGACAAGCTGTTGTGACTGTACTTGACAGAGATACTGGTGATGTGATCAGACAAATGCCAAGTGAAGAAGCATTAGCTTTGGCAGAAAAACTATCAGAAGTCACAGGGCTTTTGATGAAAACAGAGGCATAGATATTCGCATTACTAATAGTGATGGTTGAAGAGTAAGAGGTTTGTATGGCATTAACAGCGACAGGTATGGGTTCAGGTTTAGAAATCTCTAACATTGTTAAAGTGTTAGTCGATGCTGAAAAAACACCCAAAGAAGCGATGTTTAATAAAAAAGAAGATAGCATCAAAGCAAAGGTTTCTGCCATGGGAACCTTAAAAAGTGCGTTGTCTACGTTTCAAGATGCCTTAAAAAAACTTCAAACTGGCGATGCCCTTAATCAGCGAAAAATCTCTGTTAGTAATCAAACTTATTTGTCAGCAACAACAGACAAAACTGCACAAGCCGGTAGTTATGGTATTAAAGTTGAGCAACTTGCGGTAAATCATAAAGTTGCTGGAATAAACGTCGCAGATCCTGCATTGCCAGTCGGTGAAGGAAGTTTAGATTTTGGCATTAATGGCAAGAGTTTTTCTGTTGATATTGCAGCAACCGACTCATTATCTGATATTGCTAAGAAAGTTAATGAATCTTCGGATAATGCAGGTGTAACAGCGACTGTCATTACCAGTGATGCTGGCAGCCGGTTGGTTTTTAGTTCTAATAAATCGGGTGAAGATAATCAAATAAGTATCACAGCTAATGACACGACTGGAACTGGACTGAATGATATGTTTGGTGCAGGAAATATTACCACACTTCAAGATGCTAAAAATGCAATTATTTATATTGATAACCAGAAGGTTACTTCACAAAGTAATGAAGTTAAAAATGCAATTACAGGTGTTACGTTAAACTTAACTGATGCTGATGTTTCTAAGACGACTACGTTAAAAATCGAACAAGATGATGGTGCAGTAAAGGCAAATGTGAAAGCTTTTGTCGATGCCTACAATAGTTTAGCGACTGCAGTTGATAAAATGTCGTCCTATGATAAGGACAAGAAAACCGCTGCAGCATTACAGGGCGACTCTATGATCCGTTCTATAGAATCGCAACTCCGAAGTATATCGAGTGAACGAGTGCCAACTGATAGCGGCAGTTCGATAGCATTATATGATATTGGTATAAAAACAGATAGATATGGTAAGTTATCTGTCGATGACACTAAACTTAATAAAGTTATCTCTGAAGATATGGCCAGTGTTGAAGCATTATTCTCGACACCAGATAAAGGGCTTGCTAATCGCTTTAATGATCTTGCAGATAGCTATGTCAAGTCTCGAGGATTAATTGATTCTCGTCAAACTGGATATACTAGTCAACAAAGCCAAATCGCAGATCAAAGAGAAGCTTTCACGCTCAAGATGGATCAACTAACAGCCCGTTTAACAAAGCAATTTAATGCGATGGATCTTGTTGTTGGCCAACTTAAGCAACAGAGTAGTGGTCTTGTTGATCGTTTGAATTCGCTTCCTGGAGCTGTTAAAAAACGATAGTGAAATTATAAATGAGTAAGGGGAGTATAAGTGAAACAACTCGATGAGCTTAATGTCCTTTTGAGTGAAAATTTAAATAAACTGACTCAGCTTCCTGCTGAAGAGCCTCAATCTGACGAGTTGGTGTCGAACTTGCAAGTACTGGTTGGAGAGCGTCAAATTTTACTCAATGTATTAGTGGCTGATGCTAATATGACAGATGTTGATTATCTTCAACATCAGCTTGAACTTACTCAAGAGTACACAAGTAAAGCAAGTGTTGTTATGGCAGATAGGCAAGCATTATTACATGCAGGTAATAAGAATAAGCGCCAGATTAGTGTTTATGAGACTATAGATTTAAACAGGTAGGTGTTTATGAGAGGATCACTGCAATCGTATCGTAAGGTGTCTTTAGAGAGTGAAATTACTGTTGCGTCACCACATCGTATTATTCAGCTTATGTTCGCGGGGGCACTGCAACGTTTAGCACAAAGTCGTCTTGCGATTGAACAAAATGACTTGTCTAATAAAGGTATGTACATTGGCAAAGCTATTGGAATTATTACTGGTTTAAACAATAGCCTAGATATGGATGCTGGTGGCCAGATAGCCAGAAATTTGAGTGATTTATATGACTTTATGTTGCGTAGAATTTCTGAAGCTAACGTAAATAATGATGTGAAAGCGATTGATGATGTATGTGACATTTTACGTACTATCAAAGAGGGTTGGGATGCAATTCCTGCAGATAAACATAATATTTCTGCGCATTCTGAAGCGGGTTAATATCTTATTTCGTGATTAAAAATAGACGCACTGGTTGCGTCTTTTTTTTGGCTAAAAGTCAAAGTATTGACGTTTTAGACTAGAATCATGATGTAAATGAACTAAAATCAATTCAGTTTGGCATAAACCTCATCTGAGGCTTGCTTCTCGTCTGCTGATAATACAATATTCATCACAAGTAGTGATGGTGGCACAGATTGTTACATTGAATTTGTTAAGCTTTTACAGCAACTAATCATAAATAATTAATGCGAATTAATACATATTAGAGCTTTACGGCCTACTGAATGATGCAAACAGATCAACGAATTTTACTTATCGGCCCTCCATCAGAGCGATTAAATCGCCTGTGTTGCATTTTGGATTTTTTAGGTGAGCAATTTGTACAAATTGACACCGAAAAATTAAGTGCTAGCCTCCAAGATACCCGTTTTCGAGCTTTAGTTATCCTAACTGATGTTATGGATGCTGATGGGCTTAAAAACATCGCAGGTCAACATCCATGGCAACCTATGCTGTTGCTTGGCAATGTTGACGATCTGCAAGTGTCTAATATTCTTGGACATATTGAAGAACCTTTAACGTATCCTCAGCTCACAGAATTATTACACTTTTGCCAAGTATTCGGTCAAGTTAAACGGCCTCAAGTCCCTACTAGTGCGAATCAAACAAAGTTATTCCGAAGCTTAGTGGGACGCAGTGATGGTATTGCGAATGTGAGGCACTTGATAAATCAAGTCGCAACATCTGAGGCAACCGTGCTTGTTTTGGGTCAATCAGGTACAGGTAAAGAAGTGGTCGCCCGTAATATCCATTATTTGTCTGAGCGCCGTGACGGTCCATTTATCCCTGTTAACTGTGGTGCTATACCGCCTGAGTTATTAGAGAGTGAGCTATTTGGTCATGAAAAGGGGTCATTTACGGGGGCAATCTGTTCTCGTAAAGGCCGTTTTGAATTAGCTGAAGGTGGTACACTATTTCTCGATGAAATAGGAGACATGCCACTACAAATGCAAGTTAAATTACTCCGTGTGCTGCAAGAGCGGGTATTTGAGCGCGTTGGTGGTACTAAGACTATTAATGCTGATGTACGCGTAGTTGCTGCGACACATAGAGATTTAGAAACCATGATCAGCGTTAATGAGTTCCGTGAGGATCTTTATTACCGCCTAAACGTATTCCCAATTGAAATGCCCGCGTTGTGTGATCGCAAGGACGATGTGCCTTTGCTATTACAAGAGTTAGTTAGCCGAGTCTATAACGAAGGCCGTGGTAAGGTGCGTTTTACGCAGCGTGCGATAGAGTCGCTGAAAGAACATGCTTGGTCGGGCAACGTGCGCGAGCTGTCTAATTTAGTCGAACGCCTCACCATTTTATATCCGGGTGGATTGGTCGATGTTAACGATTTACCTGTCAAATATCGCCATATCGATGTGCCCGAATATTGTGTAGAGATGAGTGAAGAGCAACAGGAACGTGATGCTTTAGCTTCTATCTTTAGCGATGAAGAGCCGGTTGAAATCCCTGAAACGCGTTTCCCTAGTGAGCTGCCGCCTGAAGGTGTGAATCTTAAGGATTTGTTAGCAGAACTAGAAATAGACATGATACGTCAGGCACTAGAGCTACAAGATAATGTCGTAGCTCGCGCTGCTGAAATGCTTGGAATACGCCGTACAACGCTTGTAGAAAAAATGCGTAAGTACGGAATGACGAAAGATTAGTTTTCTATTTTATTGTTATATAAGTTGTTTTAACCTCTAAAGTTCAATTTCCAATTTGGCATAGATACTGCAGTCACCCCGTCATAAGCAATTTTTTGACGGAGTGACTATGTCAGCCAACCCACTAGCGCAAATTGAGTCATTCAAGCACACTAGCAAACAATGGAACCAACTGCGTGAGGCCGCGAATATGTCCAATCGAATGGAGCATATTTTACAGGCTATGCCATCCGGCGTGGTGATTATCAATGGCGACGGTATAGTCACGGATGCAAATCCGGTTGCAGTTGAATTACTTGAGCGCTCCTTGTGTGGTGTTCGCTGGATTGATGTGATCCACAGTGCCTTTGCGCCGCAGGACGATGATGGCCACGAAGTGTCGCTGCGTAATGGCCGCCGCGTTAAATTAGCGATTACGCCATTGACGCCAGAGCCTGGTCAATTAATTGTGCTAACTGATCTGACTGAAACTCGGTTATTACAGAAAAATATCTCCCATTTACAACGTTTATCTGCACTGGGCAAGATGGTAGCAACTTTGGCTCATCAGGTGCGCACGCCTTTATCAGCCGCTTTGTTATACGCTTCAAACCTTGCGAGTCCGAAGTTATCCGATGCCGCTAAAGCTAAATTCCAACAAAAACTTGTTGATAGACTCAATGAACTCGAGCGGCAGGTTAACGACATGCTATTGATGGCGAAAGGCCGTCAGGATGAACTTGGAGATCTAATCTCGTTGGCTGAGGTTATCGACAATGTTTTGGCAAATTGTGAGCCAATAGCGGCAAAGCAAGGCTGTGACTTGTTATTTGATGATGCGTCAAGCAGCTCGATGTTAGCTAATTCCAATGCATTAAGCTCGGCGATTAATAATTTAGTCATGAACAGCATAGAAGCCGGAGCAACTGAAATTCGTATCCAAGCGAAGGAAGAGGGCGAACGGTTATTATTGGACGTCATCGATAATGGTAAAGGCTTAGACGCCACTATGCAGCAGAAGGTATTTGAACCTTTCTTTACGACTAAGTCGCAGGGAACAGGGCTTGGGTTAGCCGTTGTGCAATCTGTGGTGCGCAATCATGGGGGGCAACTGCAACTCAGTTGTGTACCGAATAAAGGCTGTACTGTGTCTTTAGTATTCCCACGGGCTAAATCCGCGGTGATATTACCTTTGGAGATTACCCATGTCTGAAGCAAAGTTATTGCTCGTTGAGGATGATGCTTCATTACGTGAAGCCTTGTTGGATACCTTAATGCTGGCTCAGTATGAGTGTGTTGATGTTGCCTCCGGTGAAGACGCTATTTTAGCCTTGAAACAACATCAGTTTGATTTAGTTATTAGCGATGTGCAGATGCAAGGTATTGGTGGTTTAGGTTTATTGAACTACCTGCAGCAGCATCATCCTAAGTTGCCAGTGCTGTTGATGACGGCCTACGCGACTATTGGTAGCGCGGTGAACGCTATAAAATTAGGTGCTGTTGATTATTTAGCCAAACCTTTTGCACCAGAAGTGTTACTCAATCAAGTCTCACGCTATTTGCCATTAAAACAAAATGTGGATCAGCCCGTCGTCGCTGATGAGAAAAGTTTAGCCTTATTAGCACTGGCTCAACGGGTTGCCGCTTCTGATGCCTCTGTCATGATCTTAGGTCCTAGCGGTTCGGGTAAAGAGGTTTTGGCCCGTTATATTCATCAACACAGTAGCCGTGCTAATCAAGCCTTTGTGGCCATTAACTGTGCCGCTATTCCTGAGAACATGCTCGAAGCCACCCTTTTTGGTTATGAAAAGGGTGCATTTACGGGGGCTTATCAAGCGTGTCCGGGGAAATTTGAGCAGGCTCAAGGTGGCACTTTGCTGCTCGATGAAATCTCTGAGATGGATTTAGGCTTACAAGCTAAGTTGTTGCGGGTTTTGCAAGAGCGTGAAGTTGAGCGTTTAGGTGGCCGTAAAACCATTAAATTGGATGTGCGCGTGCTTGCCACATCCAATCGTGATTTAAAGGCAGTGGTCGCAGCTGGCGGATTTAGGGAAGATCTCTACTATCGAATTAACGTATTTCCTTTAGCTTGGCCTGCGTTAAGTCAACGTCCTGCAGATATTTTACCTCTTGCGCGTCATTTATTGGCTAAACATGCTAAGGCATTGAATGTTGCCGATGTGCCTGAGTTGGATGAGAATGCGCGTCGACGTTTATTGAGTCATCGCTGGCCAGGGAACGTACGTGAACTCGACAATGTGATCCAGCGTGCTTTGATATTAAGAGCCGGTCAATTGATCACTGCCAATGACATTATTATCGATGCGCAGGATGTGATTTTAAGCGGTGAAGATCTAGACCCATTTTCTTCTGAGCCAGATGGCTTAGGTGAAGAGCTCAAAGCTCAAGAACATGTGATTATTTTAGAGACCCTTAATCAATGCCAAGGAAGTCGTAAGTTAGTCGCCGAAAAGCTAGGAATTAGCGCACGAACCCTAAGATACAAGATGGCAAGGATGCGTGATATGGGGATCCAACTGCCAAATTAGTCTATAAATTCAAGTTATCATCTCGCAGCCTCCACATTGAGTGTGAGGCTGTATTTATTAAAATACACAACCGTAAAAGTGGCTCATTTCATTCAAAATCCTTAGATATTGACATCTTCTTATCCCGTCAATTTATTATCAATCACGACCATCTGAAAACTTGGCCGTTATTTTGCATTGTCCCGTTATCGGTATTTTGATCGTCAAGAATTCGACGACTGGGAGCTCAGCATGCAAATAGGCGCAAATTCATTCCTGCAGGAAATGCAGAAACTCCAAGGCGAAATAACGCCGTCGTTTGGCGTTCAGCCAAATATCATGCAGCAAGTGAATAACACTAGTGGTGCAGACTTCGGTCAGTTGCTATCGCAAGCCGTCGGCAATGTCAGCGGCTTACAGTCTGCATCGTCAAACCTCGCGACACGTTTAGAGATGGGTGATACTACCGTTTCTTTATCGGACACTGTGATTGCCCGTGAGAAAGCGAGTGTCGCTTTCGAGGCGACAGTGCAAGTGCGTAATAAGCTTGTCGAAGCCTACAAAGAAATAATGAGCATGCCTGTCTAGGCCAGTGAATAACCCAATTAGCAGGTACGAATCGTGAGTACAGAAATGATTGTCGGATCCAATTCCGGTTTAGCTGACCAAGGTGTCCAGCAAGAACATAAGTCAGGAATGATGGGAAATCTTGGCGGTGTCGATATGATGCGCCAAGTGACTATGATTTTAGCCTTAGCGATTTGTTTAGCCTTGGCGGTATTTGTCATGCTGTGGGCGCAGGAGCCAGAGTATCGTCCATTGGGTAAAATGGAAACTCAGGAAATGGTTCAAGTGCTAGATGTACTTGATAAAAATAAAGTTAAGTACCAAATCGACGTGGACGTTATTAAAGTTCCTGAAGATAAATATCAAGAAGTCAAAATGATGTTGAGCCGTGCAGGTATCGACAGTCCTGCAGCCAACCAAGATTTTTTGAATAAAGACAGTGGTTTTGGTGTCAGCCAACGTATGGAACAAGCTCGTCTTAAGCATAGCCAAGAAGAAAACCTCGCCCGTGCGATAGAGCAACTACAAAGTGTCAGTCGTGCCAAAGTCATTCTTGCGTTACCTAAAGAAAACGTCTTCGCCCGCAATGCCTCTAAACCGAGTGCAACAGTGGTGATCAATACCCGTCGCGGTGGCTTAGGCCAAGGTGAAGTCGATGCTATCGTCGATATTGTTGCTTCTGCAGTACAAGGTTTAGAACCATCAAGGGTGACGGTAACTGATTCTAACGGCCGTTTATTGAACTCAGGCAGCCAAGATGGCGCGTCTGCGACGGCTCGCCGTGAACTTGAATTAGTACAGCAAAAAGAAGCTGAATATCGCACTAAGATTGAATCGATTCTGGTGCCAATTCTAGGTCCTGATAATTTTACCTCTCAAGTCGACGTCAGTATGGATTTTACTGCGGTTGAGCAAACATCAAAGCGTTTTAACCCTGATTTACCGGCACTGCGTAGTGAAATGACCGTTGAAAATAACACCACTGGCGGCTCTTCTGGTGGGATCCCTGGCGCGTTATCCAATCAACCGCCAATGGAGTCTAATATTCCAGAAGATGCAACAAAAGCGACAGAATCAGCAACGGCTGCAGCAGGTAATTCGCACCGCGAAGCGACCCGTAACTTTGAATTAGATACCACCATTAGCCATACCCGCCAGCAAGTTGGTGCAGTGCGCCGTATTAGTGTATCAGTCGCGGTGGACTTTAAACCTGGTGCCGCTGGAGAAAATGGTCAAGTAGCCCGTGTTGCCCGTACCGAACAAGAACTGACCAATATCCGTCGTTTGCTTGAAGGCGCGGTTGGTTTTAGCTCACAACGGGGTGATGTGCTGGAAGTGGTAACTGTTCCCTTTATGGATCAATTGGTTGAAGATTTACCCGCACCTGAACTTTGGGAGCAACCTTGGTTTTGGCGTGCGATTAAGCTTGGGATTGGTGCGCTAGTGATTTTGGTGCTGATTCTAGCTGTGGTACGTCCTATGCTGAAACGCTTGATCTATCCTGACAGTGTGAATATGCCTGAGGATGGCAGATTAGGTAATGAATTAGCCGAAATTGAGGACCAATATGCGGCTGATACGCTAGGGATGCTCAATACTCAAGAGGCGGAATACAGTTATGCTGACGATGGCTCAATTCATATCCCTAATCTTCACAAAGATGATGATATGATTAAAGCTATCCGTGCGCTCGTGGCGAATGAGCCTGAGCTCTCTACTCAAGTCGTGAAAAACTGGTTACAAGACAATGGCTGAGAATAAAACGAAAGAAGTGGCTCCTGCGGCCGCACCAGCCTTTAATATCAAAGATATTAGTGGCGTTGAAAAGACCGCTATTTTACTCCTCAGTTTGAGTGAGGCTGATGCTGCATCCATTTTAAAACACTTAGAGCCGAAGCAAGTGCAAAAAGTGGGTATGGCCATGGCGGCAATGGATGAGTTTGGTCAGGAAAAAGTTATCGGGGTACATAAGCTGTTTCTTGATGATATTCAAAAGTATTCTTCAATTGGTTTCAACAGTGAAGAGTTCGTCCGTAAAGCCTTAACCGCTGCGCTGGGTGAAGATAAAGCGGGTAATCTGATTGAACAGATTATCATGGGCAGTGGTGCTAAAGGTTTGGACTCGTTGAAGTGGATGGATGCACGCCAAGTGGCGACCATTATTCAAAACGAACATCCACAGATCCAAACCATTGTGCTGTCTTATTTAGAACCCGATCAAGCGGCGGAAATTTTTGGTCAATTCCCTGAGAATACCCGCTTAGACTTGATGATGCGTATTGCCAATCTTGAAGAAGTGCAGCCCGCTGCATTGCAAGAGCTGAATGACATCATGGAGAAACAGTTTGCCGGTCAAGGTGGCGCCCAGGCTGCGAAAATGGGTGGCTTAAAAGCGGCCGCCAACATAATGAACTACTTAGACACGGGTATCGAAAGCCAGTTGATGGAAACCATGCGCGAGTCTGATGAAGAAATGGCGCAGCAAATCCAAGATTTGATGTTTGTATTTGAAAACTTAATCGATGTCGATGACCGCGGTATTCAAGCCCTGTTGCGTGAAGTGCAGCAAGATGTACTGATGAAGGCGCTCAAAGGCACAGATGATCAGCTGAAAGAAAAAATATTGGGTAACATGTCAAAACGTGCCGCTGAATTATTGCGTGATGATCTTGAAGCTATGGGCCCAATCCGTATCAGTGAAGTGGAAGTCGCCCAAAAAGAAATCCTGTCTATTGCTCGTCGCTTAAGTGACAGCGGCGAAATCATGTTAGGCGGCGGTGGTGGCGATGAGTTCCTCTAATCCGAGCGACAATAAATTGTTGAATAAGGTCTTGAGCGAAGGAGATGTCGAATTTAGTCACTGGGCGCTGCCAGATGTGACTGAAGCCGATGATGATTCTATCTCAAATCTGTTCGGCCATTCGAATCATCAAGCCGCTAAGTCGACTACAGTGGAAAGTGTTTCTCCACCGACTATGGCTGAGATTGAAGACATTCGCGCCCAAGCCGAAGAAGAAGGCTTTAGCGAGGGTAAGCAGCAAGGGTATGAGCAAGGGCTAGAAAAAGGGCGTTTAGAAGGGTTAGAGCAGGGCCATACTGAAGGGCTCGCCCAAGGGCATGAGCAAGGATTAGAAACCGGTTTAGCCCAAGCAAAAATATTGCTCTCGCGTTTTGAAACCTTATTAGCTCAATTTGAAAAACCATTGCAATTGCTCGATGGCGATATTGAACTTTCGCTACTGAACCTGAGTATGACATTAGCGAAATCTGTCATTGGCCACGAATTAAAAACTCATCCAGAACAAGTGCTTTCGGCATTGCGCTTAGGTATAGAATCACTGCCGATAAAAGAACAAACAGTCACAATCCGCTTGCATCCTGACGATGTTATTTTAGTCGAACAACTTTATTCCAGCGCTCAATTGACCCGCAGTAAGTGGGAACTTGAAGTTGACCCTTCCTTAAGCCCAGGTGACTGTATTCTCAGTAGTCATCGTTCTTTAGTCGATTTGACCCTCGCATCGCGTATTGATGCTGTGTTTGAGTCTTTACGGAACCAACATGCTCACTTAAGTGACAAGCAGCGTCAATTGCAAGAGGCGATAGAGGTTGAAGATACCGCTAAACACGTTGCTGCTTCTGAGGCTGTGGGATCAGAGCTTGATGATCAGGTTGTCGATACGGTTTCTCAACATGCTGAGGATATACAATCTGCCTCAAACACAGGTGAGCAATTAGAGGCAAAATCAGATGCAAAATCGCCAACATCAACTGCTGAATAGACTTAATCATCATCAGGGTAAGGTGCCGCCATTTCGCGCTGTGGCCAGTGGTCAACTGGTGCGTGTTGTCGGCTTAACCTTAGAAGCAAGCGGTTGCCGTGCGCCTGTGGGCAGTTTATGTTCGATCGAAACCATGGCGGGCGAGTTAATCGCCGAGGTGGTCGGGTTTGATGGCGAACTATTATATTTAATGCCCATTGAAGAATTACGTGGTGTATTGCCCGGTGCGCGGGTTGTGCCTTTGGGGGAACAAACTGGACTCAATGTTGGTTTATCCCTGCTAGGACGCGTACTCGATGGTAACGGTGTGCCTTTAGATGGTTTAGGCGCGTTGCAGACCGATCAACAAGCACCAAGACATAGCGCCGCCATTAATCCCTTATCCCGCCGTGCTATTACTGAACCGCTGGACGTTGGCGTTCGCGCTATCAACGCTATGCTGACCGTGGGCAAAGGCCAACGTATGGGCTTGTTTGCGGGCTCAGGTGTAGGTAAGAGTGTGCTCTTAGGTATGATGACTCGCGGTACTACCGCCGACATTATTGTGGTTGGGCTAGTGGGTGAGCGTGGCCGGGAAGTGAAAGAGTTTATTGAGGAAATTCTTGGTGAGAAGGGTCGAGCGCGTTCAGTCGTTGTTGCTGCGCCTGCGGATACATCGCCTCTGATGCGCCTTCGCGCCTGTGAAACCTCGACTCGTATTGCCGAATACTTTCGCGATTTAGGCTATAACGTTTTATTGCTTATGGACAGTTTAACACGCTACGCCCAAGCGCAGCGTGAAATTGCTTTGGCTGTGGGTGAACCGCCTGCGACTAAAGGTTATCCGCCTTCTGTGTTTGCAAAATTGCCACGTTTAGTTGAGCGCGCCGGAAACGGTGGCCCCGGGCAAGGTTCAATTACGGCATTTTATACTGTGTTGACGGAAGGGGACGATCAACAGGATCCCATTGCCGATGCTTCGCGGGCGATCCTCGATGGTCACATTGTCTTGTCACGTTCGCTTGCGGATTCGGGGCACTATCCTGCGATTGATATTGAAGCTTCTATTAGCCGAGTCGCGCCTATGGTGATCTCCAATGAACATTTGGAGGCGATGCGCCGCGTGAAACAAACCTATTCTTTGTATCAGCAAAATCGAGATTTGATTTCTATTGGGGCCTATGCCCAAGGAAGCGATCCTCGCATTGATAATGCGATACGACTGCAGCCAGCAATGAATGCTTTTTTGCGACAAACCATGCGTGATGCATTTAGCTTTGCCGATAGCCAAGTCATGCTTGGGCAACTTGCTGCACAGTGCAAATAATGGCGTCATCGAATTAATTGAGGTCTAGTATGGCTAACGCCGATCCCTTGTTGTTAGTGTTAAAGCTTGCCAATGATGCCGAAGAACAAGCGGCTTTATTGTTAAAATCTGCGCAGTTAGAGTGTCAAAAACGGTTGAATCAACTCAGTGCTCTAAATAACTATCGCTTAGAATACATGAAGCAAATGCAATCCCAGCAAGGTCAAGCCATTAGTGCTAGTCACTATCACCAGTTTCACCGTTTTATTCGTCAGATTGATGACGCTATTATCCAGCAAAATCGCGTCGTAGCCGACGGTGAAAAGCAAAAAGAATATCGACAACAACATTGGTTGGAAAAGCAAAAAAAACGTAAGGCAGTAGAATTACTCTTAGCCAGTAAAGAGAAGAAGCGTCAAGTGGTTGAACAAAAAAGGGAGCAAAAAATGACCGATGAATTTGCTTCCCAGCAATTTTATCGCCGTCATCAACGTTAGTGAAATGATAGGCATCTTTACTGCTCGCGAGCCGGATAGGCTCTTTAGTTTTTTGTATTGATGGCATAAGCATCAATTTGACACCTCCCAGAGTTAATTCTTTTCGATATGCTGTCGTAAAACCTGATGTTTTGGCATCTTATTTGCTTTGATTTAGTCCATGACCCTGCAACCGCAGTGTTTAATTGACGTTTCTACCTAGCCATTTTCTTTTTTGCTGGGTGATGTTTGGGAGCACTTATGCAACAAATGACCAATATCCTGTTAAGTAAAACAGGCAACTCTGCGGCCAATTCCGCTAAGACATCTTCCCAAGAGTCTAATAATGAAGACTTTTCATCTACACTTGCGTCAGCCACCGCTAGCTCATTTTCTATTTCTGCGTCTAAAAAAACCATTGCTAACACTGATGATACTGTGCAGGTTACCTCTGCTGATAAAGTAAAAGATGACGATATATCAACTGATGACGCCGACGTAAATCTCATTTTTGCCCAAATTAGCATGGCAAATGATATGAAGAAAACGGCATCTGATGGAGATAGTTTGCCGCTAGCATTTTTAAATGCTGAAGAAGATATAACTGGTGAAGAAAATATTGATACTTCATCAGCGTTATTAACCGGCTCAGCATTGGCATCTACTGTTTCTGATAATTCAACATTGGCATCTACTATTTCTGCTGATTTAGCATTGGCCTCTACTGTTTCTGCCGATTCAGCATTGGCCTCTACTATTTCTGCTGATTCAGCATTGGCACCTACTGTTTCTGATAATTCAACATTGGCACCTACTATTTCTGCTGATTCAGCATTGGCACCTACTGTTTCTGATAATTCAACATTGGCACCTACTATTTCTGCTGATTTAGCATTGGCATCTACTGTTTCTACTGTTTCTACTGTTTCTACTGTTTTTGCTGAGATTGAACTGGCATCAGATATAGATGAAGCTGGTTTTTCTGCTGAATTACAAAAGTTAGTTTCTACTAGCCCAGATATGGCAGCAATTTCATTCGCAGATGACGTGAAACCATCTTCTTTGACTGATAAGTCACTCGTACATATTCTTCCCATAGACCCAAATATACTTGAAGCGTCAGCGGATAGTGATGCTGTGATTGATCCAAATTTGACCGATGACGCTTCAGAATTACCTTTAGAAGACACTGAGCTTGTCTCTGCCACTGAAGTCGGGGTGAGTATAGATGAGTCTTTAGTTGAGAATGAGGTCACACTTAATGCTGTGATTAATCAAGCGGGCTTAGCGAACAGTGCAACGATAAAGTCGGCAACCAACACTGCGGCAAAAGCAACGACTAGCAGCTCGACAGTGAATAGTCCCAATACGGGTAATATCGCTACCTCGGGAAATACTTTCGACCTGAATACCTTAGGCTCTTCAATTTCATCTGAACCATTAGGTACAACATCTGTAACAGAAAGTGATCTTGATGGGAGTCCCAATTCCGATTTGGCTGCTAACCTATTACTGAAAGATGCTAAATTAACGGTTGCGATGGATATTCCCAGAGACGAAAGTTTTATGGATGATAGTAATACTTTCTCAGAACTTAAGTCGACATCATCCATACAGACACTCTCGATGTCACAATTAAATCGCCAAGAAACCATGCAAGTTCAGCTGTCATTGCGTCAAGGAGTAGAACAGCAAAACCAAATGCAGGAGATGATCCAACGATTTTCACCTGTGATGAAGCAGCAATTGATTACTATGGTGAGTCAAGGCATCCAACATGCGGAAATCCGGCTCGATCCACCTGAACTTGGGCATATGTTGGTAAAGATCCAAGTGCATGGCGACCAAACCCAAGTACAGTTTCATGTTACTCAGCCGCAAACGCGCGATCTGGTTGAACAAGCTATGCCAAGATTACGTGAGTTATTGCAAGAGCAAGGGATGCAGTTGGCTGACAGCCATGTTTCTCAAGGCGATCAAGGTGAGCGTCGGGAAGGTAGTTTCGGTGATGGCGGCAGTTCAAATGCGGCTGATATGGATGAAATCTCGGCAGAAGAGTTACATTTAGGTTTAAATCAAGCGATTAGTGTAACTTCAGGTATAGATTATTACGCTTAAGCAGGTAACCTATAGCGATGACTGACATAATTACGTTTCAAATAAAACTGTAATGAGTTTCCGCCTAAATTAAAGAGAATAGTGATGGCTAAGGAAGAATCGTTAGAACTTGAAAGTACTGAAGAGCCTAAGAGTAAGAAGAAACTATTTATTTTTGCTGGTCTAGGCGTTTTAGTCGCGCTGTTAATCGGTGGCGGCGTCTGGTTCTTTATAGGAAGCGGTACCGAAGAGGTTCCCGCCGTAGCTGCCGATGGTGCAGTTCAGGCTGAAGTTCCAGCATCAGGAGCAGTGGCTACCGCATCATACGTGCCTATGCCGCGTCCTTTCTTATTCAACTTACCTGGGCCTGATAGGGCTCGTTTAGTTGAGATTAAAGTGCAGCTTATGGTGCGTGGTACCGATGATGATGTGCTAACACAAAAACATATTCCGCTGATTGAAGATGCGCTTTTAACGACCTTTAGTGGTGCAGATGTGCAAAAGCTCAGCACGCAAGCGGGGAAGGATGAGTTACGGCAGTTAGCACTTCTGAGTGTGCAAAATACTCTACAGTCAGTAACTGGGCGTAAAGTTGTCGAGAAAGTACTATTTACCGGTTTTGTAATGCAATAATCCTTTAACTTCAGCACCAAAAGAGGCGAAGGCAATATAGTGAGTGATTTATTAAGCCAAGACGAAATTGATGCGCTATTGCACGGGGTTGATGACGTCGATGATGACGAAATTGACGCTGTTGGAGAAGATGCCCGTTCCTACGATTTCTCTTCCCAAGATCGAATAGTTCGTGGGCGTATGCCGACGCTGGAAATCGTGAATGAGCGTTTTGCGCGCCATTTACGCATTAGTATGTTTAATATGATGCGCCGAGCGGCCGAAGTGTCGATCAACGGTGTACAGATGCTCAAGTTTGGTGAGTACGTACATACGCTTTTTGTGCCAACTAGCTTGAATATGGTGCGTTTTAGCCCACTCAAAGGCACAGCATTGATCACCATGGAAGCGCGACTGGTATTTATCCTAGTGGATAACTTCTTTGGTGGCGATGGGCGTTTCCATGCCAAGATTGAAGGGCGAGAATTTACGCCGACAGAAAGACGAATCGTACAGTTACTGCTTAAGATTATATTTGAAGATTATAAAGATGCTTGGGCGCCCGTAATGGATGTTGAGTTTGATTATTTGGACTCTGAAGTCAACCCCGCCATGGCGAACATTGTTAGTCCTACCGAAGTTGTGGTGATTAATTCCTTCCATATTGAAGTCGATGGAGGCGGTGGTGATTTTCACATCACTATGCCTTACTCCATGATTGAACCTATCCGAGAGTTACTCGATGCGGGTGTGCAAAGTGACAAGCAAGATACTGATATGCGTTGGTCACAGGCATTGCACGATGAAATCATGGATGTGAAGGTTGGGTTCGATGCCAATATTGTTGAACATGAATTAACGCTCAAAGAGGTCATGAATTTTAAAGCGGGCGATATTATTCCGATTGAGTTACCCGAGTTTATCATGATGAAAATCGAGGATTTACCGACATATCGTTGTAAAATGGGCCGTTCTAGAGATAACCTAGCACTTAAAATATGTGAGAAAATCCCTCGGCCAGAGACAGTTAAATCTGAGCTGCAATTGGTGACGCGTAAGGGTAAATCTCGTGATATATCAGAATTATAAGGTGAAGTAAGATGAGCACAGACGATACGGATGATTGGGCTGCAGCAATGGCAGAACAAGCGTTAGAAGAAGCCAACGCAATTGAACTCGATGAGCTGGTTGATGATTCAAGACCTATTTCTAAGGCTGAAGCGGCTAAGTTAGATACAATTTTAGATATTCCTGTCACCATTTCGATGGAAGTGGGCCGTAGCTATATTAGTATTCGAAACTTATTACAACTTAACCAAGGTTCTGTGGTTGAGTTAGATAGAGTCGCAGGTGAACCGTTAGATGTGATGGTCAATGGCACGCTTATAGCTCACGGTGAAGTGGTGGTGGTAAACGATAAATTCGGTATTCGCTTAACGGATGTGATCAGTCAAACTGAGCGAATTAAAAAGCTTAAATAATACGAGATGTAAAAGTCGTTGGAACTTTAAATGAGCACATCGGTAATACAGAGTTTAGTGGTAGCGGTTCAAGCGAGCGCAGATAGCCTCGGTGGGGAAGGCGCAGCGAATATTGCTTCAATAGCGCCTGCTGCTACAAAAATGGCAGAACCTTCTCAAGTTGCGACCTTAGCAAGTATGTTAGGTGGCTTGATTCTGGTTTTATTATTAATTTTCGCGTTAGCTTATTTACTGAGAAGGTTTAATTTGGTCCCCACGACCAATGGCGTACTAAAGACCATTGCTGTGACTTCCCTCGGTCAAAAAGAGCGTTTAGTCTTGGTTCAGGTGGGCGAACAGCAATATTTGCTTGGGGTTAGCTCGCAGCAGGTGAGTTTGATTGATAAGTTAGCGGAACCTATCCATCTAGAAGCTGATTCGTTTGCGAGTCGATTACGTCAGGCGAAATTAAAACAATGACAACACGTATCCTCGCGTTAGTTGGGTTAGTTATGCTGTTATTGATGCCGTCAGCATGGGCCGCAGATGGTGTCTTACCTGCTGTAACAGTAACAACGGCGCCAGACGGCTCAACGGAATATTCGGTCACAATGCAGATTTTACTGCTGATGACATCGCTGAGTTTTTTACCTGCGATGCTCATCATGTTGACCTCTTTCACGCGGATTATCATTGTCCTGTCGATATTACGCCAAGCCATTGGATTACAACAGACTCCATCTAATCAAGTCTTAATTGGCATGAGTTTGTTCATGACTTTTTTTATCATGGCACCGGTATTCGACCGGATTTATGATGAAGGGGTGAAGCCTTATATCGATGAGCAATTAACCTTGCAGCAAGCGTTTGATAAAGGGAAAGAGCCGCTGAGAGGCTTTATGTTGGGCCAAGTAAGAACGACGGATTTAAAGACCTTTATTGAGATTTCTGGCTATAAGGATATTAAGTCTCCCGAAGAAGCACCTATGAGTGTGTTAGTGCCCGCTTTCATTACCAGTGAGTTAAAAACCGCATTTCAGATTGGCTTTATGCTATTTGTGCCTTTTTTAGTACTCGATTTAGTGGTGGCGAGTATCTTGATGGCTATGGGTATGATGATGTTATCTCCCATGATAGTGTCGCTGCCGTTTAAGATCATGTTGTTTGTGCTCGTAGATGGTTGGAGCTTAGTCCTCGGGACATTAGCGAATAGTTTCGGATAGCCAAGGGAGAGTAAACACATGAGTCCTGAGGCGCTAATTGATATTTTTCGTGAAGCTCTCGCTGTTATCGTCATGATGGTGTCTGCTATTGTGTTGCCAGGGCTGGGAATTGGGCTAATCGTTGCTGTGTTTCAAGCGGCGACTTCTATTAACGAGCAGACCTTAAGTTTCCTTCCGCGTTTGTTAGTGACACTTTTTGGCCTAATGTTTATGGGGCACTGGTTAGTTGAAACCCTGATGGACTTTTTCATCGAGATGGTGAATCGCATTCCTCAAGTGATAGGCTAACGCGATGGAGCTGCTGCTCGATACCTTAATGCAAACCATTGCCGCTTATATTTGGCCATTGTTCCGCGTCGCGAGCATGTTGATGGTCATGGTGGTATTTGGGGCGGCAACGACACCAACTCGAGTGCGTTTATTATTGGCGATGGCAATTACCTTTGCGATAGCACCCGTTCTTCCTCCAACTCAAAATGTGGATTTATTTTCGTTAAGCGCAGTATTCATCACGGCGCAGCAAATTATTATCGGTGTTGCCATGGGGTTTGTGACTCAAATGGTGATGCAAGTCTTTGTGCTCACTGGACAGATCATTGGTATGCAGACCAGTTTAGGCTTTGCCTCTATGGTTGATCCCGGTTCTGGCCAACAAACACCCGTTATTGGTAACTTTTTCCTTTTATTGGCGACATTGATTTTCTTAGCTGTGGATGGCCATCTTTTGATGATCCGTATGCTAGTGGCAAGCTTTGAAACTTTGCCGATTTCTAATCAAGGCTTAACACTGACAAGTTATCGATCGCTGGCTGATTGGGGGTCGTATATGTTTGGTGCGGCACTCACTATGTCGATATCTGCGATTATCGCCTTGTTATTAGTCAACTTGTCCTTCGGGGTCATGACCCGCGCCGCGCCACAATTGAATATTTTCTCTATTGGTTTTCCGATCACTATGATTGGTGGACTGTTTATTCTGTGGTTAACCCTAACACCGGTAATGGCACACTTCGATGAAGTATGGTCGACGGCTCAAGTGCTGCTTTGCGATATGTTAGCGCTCCAATGTAACGCTGATGGCTTGATATGATGGGATTAGGAGAAGCCCATGGCTGAAGAATCAAGTGATGAACGTACAGAGGAACCCACGGGGAGGCGTCTAGAACAGGCGCGAACAAAAGGACAGATTGCACGTTCGAAAGAACTTGGAACTGCAGCGGTATTAATTTCGGCAGCATGTGGGTTTTATATGCTAGGCCCAAGTTTGGCCATTAGCCTAACTCGGGTGTTTGAAATTGTATTTACCATGGATAGGGCGCAAATTTTTGATACGAATGAAATGTTCAAAGTGTGGGGCGTTGTTGCGAGTGAAATAGCCTGGCCCATGGCTAAAATTATGCTACTGATTGTGGTTGTTGCGTTTATCGGTAACGTCTCTCTTGGAGGGATCAATTTTTCGACCCAAGCTATGATGCCAAAAGCCAGTAAAATGAGTCCCCTTGCTGGTTTTAAACGCATGTTTGGTGTACAGGCTCTGGTTGAACTCACCAAAGGCATTGCAAAATTTTCGGTAGTAGCGTTTTCTGCTTATTTTTTATTAAGCTTCTATTTCAATGACATCATGTTGCTGTCTAGCGACCATCTTCCAGGTAATGTTTACCATGCATTAGATTTGTTGGTTTGGATGTTTATCCTGTTATGTTCCTCGATTTTGTTTATTGTCGTCATCGATGTGCCGTTCCAAATTTGGAATCACAACAAGCAACTTAAGATGACCAAACAAGAAGTAAAAGATGAATATAAAGATACTGAGGGTAAACCTGAGGTGAAAGGGCATATACGGCAGATGCAACGTGAACTAGCACAAAGGCGTATGATGGCTGAAGTGCCAAATGCCGATGTGATTGTCGTTAACCCTGAGCATTTTGCCGTTGCGATTAAATACGATGTGCAGCGCTCTGCGGCTCCCTTTGTGATAGCGAAAGGTGTTGATGATGTGGCCTTTAAAATACGTGAGATTGCCCGCGCGCACAATATTGCGATTGTCTCGGCCCCACCACTTGCAAGGGCGATTTACCATACGACTAAGTTAGACCAGCAGATCCCTGAAGGTTTGTTTACTGCTGTCGCACAGATTTTGGCTTATGTATTCCAGCTGCGCCAATATCAAAAAGGACGCGGTCGTAAACCTATTCCTATCCCACTTAATCAACCTATACCAGATGAATTGAAATATTGAACCACTAGTCTCAGATGGTAGTCATTGGTAAAGCTGATGATGTCGAGTTCATTTGTTTTTTATGGCTAATTTTATGTATATCAATCAGTCACAGTACATATCTTTCCTTCATTAATGGCTTTAATCTTGTTGGCGCGTTTTTTGCTTTATGCTATTACACGTCAAAGTTTAGGTTATAGCGAATGGATGTTAAAGCGACTCTTGGTCAAGTAAAACAAATTAGGCTCAGCACTTTTAAAGGCATTGGCACGCCGGTGGTTGTGCTTGCTGCATTGGCCATGATTGTTTTACCTATCCCTCCATTTCTATTAGACATACTCTTTTCATTCAACATTGCGTTAGCTCTCATTGTATTGCTGGTGGCTATTTATACCGATAGACCCTTAGATTTTGCTGCCTTCCCAACTGTGTTACTGGTGGCGACATTATTACGTCTTGCGCTCAACGTTGCCTCTACTCGTGTGGTTTTACTTGAGGGTCATAATGGCGGTGATGCCGCGGGTAAGGTGATTGAAGCCTTCGGTTCTGTGGTGATCGGTGGTAACTATGCCGTTGGTCTAGTGGTATTTATCATTTTGATTATCATCAACTTTGCGGTGGTGACTAAAGGTGCAGGTCGTATCGCAGAAGTCAGTGCCCGCTTTACCTTGGATGCTATGCCTGGTAAGCAAATGGCAATCGATGCTGACTTAAATGCTGGAACCTTAAATCAAGACCAAGCGAGAATACGCCGTGCCGAAGTGACCCGGGAAGCCGATTTCTATGGTGCGATGGACGGTGCGTCCAAATTCGTTAAAGGGGATGCGATTGCCGGTATCATGATCTTAGTGATCAACATCGTAGGTGGTTTCATCATAGGGATTGTGCAGCATGGCTTAAGTTTCTCTGAAGCGGTTGAAATTTATACCTTACTGACTATCGGTGATGGTTTAGTGGCGCAGATCCCTGGTCTATTATTGTCAATCGCCGCAGCCTTGATGGTGACTCGTCAAAACGAGTCAGGTGATATGGGCCAAATGATGATGAGTCAGATGTTTGACAGTCATAAGTCATTGGGTATCGCCGCCGGAGTCCTGTTTGTAATGGGTATTGTTCCTGGTATGCCGCACATGGCGTTTTTAAGCTTTGCCTTTATGACTGCTGGTGCAGCTTATTTTGTTTATAAACGAAATGAAAACAAACGTCTTAAAGCGCTAGAACAAGTGAAATCGGGTCCAATAGAAAGACAAGATAAAGAGCCTAAAGAGCTAGGTTGGGACGATGTACATCATGTTGATACTATTGGTCTTGAGGTTGGATATCGTTTGATCCCTCTGGTTGACAAGGGCCAAGGTGGCGAGTTACTAAGCCGCATTAAAGGCGTGCGTAAAAAGTTGTCTCAGGAACTAGGCTTCTTAGTGCCCGCGGTGCATATTCGCGATAACTTAGATTTATCGCCTAATGCGTATCGCATTTCATTAATGGGCGTCGTCGTCGGAGAGGCAGATATTCGTCATGATTGCGAATTGGCGATCAACCCTGGTCAAGTCTATGGCAAACTCGATGGTATCGAAACGCGCGATCCCGCTTTTGGCCTAGAAGCGGTATGGATCGCTCCTGAGTTACGTGAGCACGCACAAACATTAGGTTATACCGTCGTCGATGCCGCCACTGTTGTTGCAACTCATATTAGTCAATTACTCACAAATAATGCCGCTAAGTTGTTAGGCTACGAAGAAGTGCAACAACTGATGGATATGCTTGCGAAACACTCACCTAAGCTGGTTGATGGCTTTATTCCAGATATCATGCCACTAGGACATGTCGTAAAAGTGATGCAGAACCTATTAAATGAAGGGGTTTCAGTTAGAGACTTGCGTACTATAGTGCAAACTTTGTTAGAATATGGCACTAAGAGCAATGACACTGAAGTCTTGACTGCCGCTGTACGTATCGCTTTGAAACGTATGATAGTTCAGGAAATCTCAGGCCCAGAGCTCGAAATCCCCGTCATTACTTTGGCGCCAGAGTTGGAACAGATGTTGCATCAGTCAATGCAAGCAACCGGTGGTGATGGTCCTAATATTGAACCCGGTCTTGCAGAACGCATGCAGCAGTCCCTTGCCGATGCGGCTCAGAAGCAAGAAATGGTCGGACAACCCGCCATATTGTTGACGTCAGGTATGTTACGCGCGACGCTGTCACGCTTTGTTAAACATACTATTCCTAATCTCAGAGTCATTTCATATCAAGAAATACCTGATGAGAAGCAAATACGTATCGTATCTGCAGTCGGCCAGTAGAGGACGCATAAGTGAAGATTAAACGATTTTTTGCCAAAGACATGCGCGCCGCACTGGCCCAAGTGAAAGAAACACTCGGCTCAGATGCCGTCATTATGTCAAATAAAAAAGTGAACGGTGGCATCGAAATTGTCGCTGCCGTTGACTATGACGAACCTAAAGCGAAAACTGCAGCCACTGCGCCAGCACCGACCTTTATGGACGTGAGCGACGATCTCGTGTCCTTAGGTGCTAAGCAGCCAGTTCGTGTAGAAACTCGCGCTAAGCCAGCCGCACCAGCAGACTCATTACAAGCCTTACTTGAGAAGCAGCAAAGCCGTTTGAATCAACAAATGTCACATCAGCAAGTTGATGCCGAGTTACCAGCATGGGCTAAGAGCTTACAAGCCCCTACTGCTGTGAAACCAGAACGTCGTGAAGCGCCTTCCTCGTTTGATAAAAAGCCACAAACATCACAGAAACAAAGTGCTGATATTGAGGCTATGCGTGATGAATTAGCATCACTGCGTAATTTACTGACACATCAAGTATCCTCCTTGATGACGGAACATAAAAAACGCATCGATCCCGTCGGTGCTATGCTCGAAGCCAAATTGCTTGAGGCTGAATTCTCCCCTGCGGTTGCGAATAAATTAGCCGCGCTGAGCCAGCATTATACGCCGGCTGAATTAGTCAGAGCATTACCACAAAGTCTCGCTAATATGCTTGACAATCAGGGTGATGACATTGTGAAACAGGGCGGGGTGGTTGCATTAGTTGGTCCTACTGGCGTTGGTAAAACAACGTCATTAGCTAAACTTGCTGCCCGTTTTGCGGCACATCATGGTGCTGAACATGTTGCTTTAATTACCACAGATCATTATCGCATCGGAGCCTATGAGCAATTAGCAACTTATGGCAAAATAATGGGCTGCCCAGTAAAGCAAGCTCATGATCTAAATGAATTAGAGCAAATTCTCTATCAGTTTAGGAATCGCAAGCTAGTATTGATAGATACGGCTGGCATGGGACAGCGAGATATGCGCCTTTACCAGCAACTTGATAATTTAACTGCAAATAGCAGGATACCTATCCGCAGTTATCTGGTACTGTCTGCGACAGGGCAGCGCCGTGTGCTGCAAGATGCAGTCAATCATTTTAAACGCATTCCCCTATCTGGTGTCGTTCTCACAAAACTCGATGAATCTGTGTCGTTAGCAGGGGCATTAAGTGTGTTGATCCAAAACGGATTACCATTAAGTTATATTACTGATGGACAAAGAGTTCCTGAAGATATGAAAGTTGCGGATACCCTAGATTTAGCCCAGCAGGCACTCGCAGCGTTAGATAGTACAGAACAACAATCATTACAAGACACAGCGTGGTCAGATAATATGGCCTGTGCATTTGAGTAGATTTATGACCCTGGATCAAGCAAGTGGTTTACGTATGATGAATCAACCCTATAACGAAAAAGTGAAAGTAATCGCGGTCACTGGTGGTAAAGGAGGCGTGGGTAAAACCAGCGTTTCTATTAATACTGCTGTGGCATTAGCCGAAAAAGGCAAGCGTGTCTTGGTACTTGACGCTGACCTTGGCTTAGCAAACGTCGACGTCATGCTGGGTATTCGTGCCGAGCGTAACCTCTCTCATGTTCTCTCTGGTGATGCAGAGCTTGACGATATTATCGTGCGTGGTCCTAAGGGGATAGGCATAGTACCTGCCACCTCAGGAACACAGGGGATGGTGGAATTAAGCCCTGCGCAACATGCTGGATTAATCCGTGCATTTAGTGAGATGCGGACTCAGTTTGATATTCTAGTCGTAGATACTGCGGCTGGGATCTCAGATATGGTGCTCAGTTTCTCACGTGCTTCGCAGGATGTGTTAGTCGTTGTTTGTGATGAACCCACTTCGATTACCGATGCCTACGCCCTGATTAAAATTCTCAGCCGTGAGCATGGTGTGTTCCGTTTTAAAATAGTTGCCAATATGGTGCGTAGTTTACGCGAAGGTATGGAATTATTTGCTAAACTCAGTAAAGTGACCGACAGATTTTTAGATGTTGCACTTGAATTAGTCGCCACGATTCCATTTGACGAAAATTTACGTAAATCTGTTCGTAAACAAAAATTGGTGGTTGAAGCTTATCCTAAATCACCAGCGGCGATTGCGTATCAAGGATTGGCAAATAAAATTTTGAGCTGGCCTGTGCCGCAGCAACCTGGTGGGCATTTGGAGTTTTTCGTTGAGCGTTTAGTACAACGACCAGATTTTCAAGAGGAAAAAACGAGTGAATAAAGCCGCTGCGTATACTTGTTTAGACAATAAATCGTCGATCGTTGAACAGTATGCTCCGTTGGTTAAAAGAATTGCGCATCATTTACTCGCCAGACTACCTGCATCTGTGCAGTTAGATGATTTACTCCAAGCTGGGATGATGGGGTTACTAGAAGCATCATCCAAGTTTGATGGTGGCAAGGGTGCGAAATTTGAAACCTTCGCCGGCATACGCATACGTGGAGCCATGTTAGATGAAATTCGTCGTGGCGACTGGGTCCCTCGTTCCGTTCATCGTAACAATCGTAAGGTTGCACACGCTATTGATGAGTTAGAGCAAGAACTGGGCCGTGATGCACGCGACACAGAAATTGCAGAAAAACTTGATATGACGCTCGATGAGTACCATCATATTCTTAACGATGTTTCTGTCGGAAAAATCATAGGGATAGAAGATTTAGGCGTATCTCAGGATATACTTACAGTGAGTGATCGGTCCGATGATGATTCATTTGAAGCATTAGCTGAGAACCAATTTCATTCTGCTCTGGTTGAGGCAATTAAATTATTGCCTGAAAGAGATGCATTAGTGTTATCCCTGTACTACGATGAAGCATTGAATTTAAAAGAGATTGGCGCCATTCTTGAAGTCAGTGAATCGCGGGTTAGCCAGATATTAAGTCAGGCAATGTTGCGATTGAAAGCTAAACTCAAGCACTGGACATAAGTATAATTATTAATCGAGCACAGAATGTCAGCTCACCGGAGGAAACCTTGGACAAGAATATGAAGATTCTCATT
The DNA here is from genome assembly GCF_043359565.1 of Shewanella sp. S23-S33. Lineage (NCBI taxonomy): Bacteria > Pseudomonadati > Pseudomonadota > Gammaproteobacteria > Alteromonadales > Shewanellaceae > Shewanella > Shewanella sp. S23-S33. Next base: position 69,851 of record NZ_JBHFFD010000019.1, read on the forward strand.
GTTGACGATTTTTCGACAATGAGGCGTATCATCAAGAACTTGTTGCGAGACTTGGGGTTTAATAACACCCAAGAAGCAGACGATGGCTCAACAGCCCTGCCGATGTTGCAAAAGGGGGATTTTGATTTTGTTGTTACAGATTGGAATATGCCTGGTATGCAAGGAATCGATCTGTTAAAAGCAATTCGCGCTGATGATTCGCTGAAGCATTTACCCGTATTAATGGTGACTGCTGAAGCAAAACGTGAACAGATTATTGCTGCCGCTCAAGCGGGAGTGAATGGTTATGTGGTTAAGCCTTTTACCGCTGCAACGCTGAAAGAGAAGTTAGATAAAATATTCGAACGACTCGCTTGAGCAAGGATGAGCTATGAAGTCACAAACATCAGGGCTCATCACGCTCGAGCAAGCTCAGCACTTAGTTGAATTATTAAGTGCAGGTGAGCAAAGTCAGGCAGATGATTTATTTCGGGAGCTTGCTGCTCCACTGCAACGAGAATTATTCGAAGAAGTAGGTAAATTAACTCGGCAACTTCATAGTGCGCTGATGGATTTTCAAGTTGATAATCGTCTTGCTGAATTAGCCAATACAGAGATCCCCGATGCCAAGCAACGTTTAAATTACGTTATTGACATGACCGAACAAGCTGCAAATAAAACCATGGATGCGGTTGAAGAATGTTTACCTTTGGCTAATGCCGTGACCGTAAATATTCAAAATGTCATGCCATCTTGGGACAGATTAATGCGACGCGAGATAGCGCTGACTGAATTTAAGGGCCTTTGTCACGATGTACAAGACCTTATGTCTCGTAGTGCAAATGACTCGACTCGATTACGTGAATTGCTTAATCAAATTTTGATGGCGCAAGATTTTCAAGACTTAACAGGACAAATAATACGTCGTGTTATTGATCTAGTAATGGAAGTAGAAAGTAATCTGGTTTCTATGCTGACGGTATTTGGTGAGCAACCTATGATTGAAAGTCAGATTGCTCAGAAAAATAATATTGAAGCAGAAGGCCCGATAATGAATGCCGAGCTTCGTCAAGATGTGGTAACGGGTCAAGACGAAGTGGATGATCTTCTATCGAGTCTGGGTTTCTAACTGGGAGTCAATTTGATGGCCTTTGATGTAGATGAAGAGATACTCCAGGACTTTTTAATCGAAGCCGGTGAAATTTTAGAGCTTCTGCAAGAGCAACTCGTTGCGCTTGAAAATAATCCTGATGATACTAACTTGCTGAACGCCATTTTCCGAGGTTTTCATACCGTTAAAGGTGGTGCTGGCTTTCTTAGCTTAACTCCCATGGTTGATGTTTGTCATGAGGCTGAGAATACCTTCGATTTATTGCGGACAGGTAAGCGTAGCGTTAACGCAGAGTTGATGGATATTATTTTGCAGGCTGTTGATGCAATTAATACCATGTTTGCGCAAACCCAGCAGGGCGAACAACAAGATCCCGCCGATTCAGGTTTGTTAGCGAGACTTAAAATGCTCAGTTCAGGTGCGCCTTTGCCATCTGAAGTCGCTTCCGCCAAGGTTGCAGAGCCAGAATCTGTTGTTGAAGTCATTATTGATACTCCTACCCTTCAAGAAATCCCTGCAGATATAAGTGATAACTCATCTTCCATTGAAAATACATCTTCAAGTATCGATGATATCAATGATGCTGAATTTGAAGCTTTATTGGATGCGCTTCATGGTTCAGGAAAGGGACCTGCGGTCGCTGCTACCACATTTGTATCTGAGCCTGTTGCTGTCAAGCCTGCTGCACCAATTAAAACACCTTCAACATCAGGTGATGACATCACTGATGATGAGTTCGAAGCGTTACTGGATGAACTTCATGGCTCAGGTAAATTTAAAGCTGAGGCTGAAGTGCCTGTTAAGCCTAAGGTTGTGGCAACACCTGCGCCTCAACCGATTGTAGATGCTGATGAAATTACCGATGATGAGTTTGAGCGATTACTCGATGAACTCCATGGGAAAGGCGGAGCACCGGCTAAAGCTGAAGTAAAATCGCCTACGCCCCCTGTTTCGTCTGTAGCACCTACTGCTGCACCACATGTTCCTGCGCCAGTTAAAGCCGCAGTACCAGCTCCTGCTCCAGTCGTTGCTGCAAAACCTAAGGTGGAAATTGCGGTTGTCGATAAAGCACCTGCTAAGGCTAGCTCTGCGAATGTACCTCAGGGTGAAACAACAGTACGTGTAGATACCGCACGACTCGACCAGATCATGAATATGGTGGGTGAGTTAGTGTTAGTGCGAAATCGATTGGTGAGCTTAGGCATCAGCCGTGATGATGAGGAGATGTCGAAAGCTCTCGCGAACTTAGATCTCGTTACTGCCGATTTGCAAGGCGCTGTGATGAAAACCCGTATGCAACCGATCAAGAAAGTGTTTGGTCGTTTCCCTCGGGTGGTACGTGATCTTGCTCGTACACTAAACAAAGAAATTGATTTGATCATGGTCGGTGAAGAAACTGACTTAGATAAAAACCTCGTTGAAGCGCTTGCCGATCCACTCGTCCACTTAGTGCGTAACTCTGTTGACCATGGTATCGAGATGCCAAATGAGCGTGAAGCTAGTGGTAAGCCAAGAACGGGAACTATTACCTTATCAGCAAGTCAGGAAGGCGACCATATACTGCTGAAAATCGAAGACGATGGCGCAGGCATGGATCCTGAAAAACTCAAAAAAATCGCCATAAATCGTGGTGTGCTCGATGAAGATTCTGCTTCGCGGATGACAGACAGCGAAGCCTATAATTTGATTTTTGCACCAGGTTTTTCAACTAAAGTTGAGATTTCAGATATTTCAGGCCGTGGTGTTGGGATGGACGTGGTAAAAACTCGTATCACCCAGCTGAATGGCACTGTACATATTGATTCCATGAAAGGTAAGGGAACGATACTTGAGATTAAAGTACCGTTAACACTGGCGATTATGCCTACCTTAATGGTTGATGTCGCTAAACAAGTGTTTGCATTACCTCTATCTAGCGTGAATGAGATTTTCCATCTCGATCTCACAAAAACCAATATTGTTGATGGGCAACTGACTGTCATAGTGCGTAATAAGGCAGTACCTTTGTTCTATTTGGAACACTGGCTACATAGAAACAAAACGACCTTTAAACATGGCGATAAAAAGCATGGTCATGTAGTTATCGTGCAATTAGGCATGATGCAAATTGGTTTTGTAGTGGATGCCTTAATAGGACAAGAAGAGGTCGTTATTAAACCTCTTGGCGCTATGTTACATGGCACACCTGGGATGGCTGGTGCGACAATTACATCGGATGGTGGTATTGCACTGATCTTAGATGTTCCTGGATTGCTAAAGCATTATGCGAAAAGTAAGAATTAGTTTCCAAGCTAAGGAATGGAATGGCCATTAAAGTATTAGTCGTTGATGACTCAAGTTTTTTCAGACGACGTGTTAGTGAAATAGTCAATCAAGATCCTGAACTGGAAGTTATCGCGACGGCCTCAAATGGGGCCGAAGCGGTGAAGTTGGCTGCTGAGCTTAATCCCCAAGTTATCACTATGGATATTGAGATGCCTGTCATGGATGGTATTACTGCTGTTCGTGAGATCATGGCTAAGTGTCCGACTCCGATCTTGATGTTTTCTTCTTTAACCCATGATGGCGCTAAAGCAACGTTAGACGCTTTAGATGCTGGTGCATTAGATTTTCTGCCTAAACGTTTTGAAGATATTGCGACCAACAAAGATGATGCCATTTTATTGTTGCAACAAAGAGTTAAGGCATTGGGACGACGCAGAATGTTTCGTCCGATTGCACGTCCTGTGGTCGCGTCAACACCTAGTGTGCGTCCAACAGGTAGCGTTTTAGGTACAACAAGTATATCGGCTCATACGCCTGTCGCAGCTCCTGTTAGAACGTCAACGGCAACGACGATTCGTGCAAGTGGTAAGCAGTATAAATTATTGCTGATCGGTACATCTACTGGTGGTCCGGTTGCGCTGCAAAAAATACTCACGCAGTTTCCAGCAAACTATCCGCACCCAATTCTATTAATTCAGCATATGCCAGCAGCTTTTACCCCTGCATTTGCGAGTCGTTTAAATGGCTTATGTAAGATTGAAGTAAAAGAGGCCGCTAATGGCGATCTTCTTAAACCGGGTTGTGCATATTTAGCGCCGGGGGGGATGCAAATGATGGTTGAACGTACTGGAGCAAGTGGCCGATTAAAAGTTATCGCAGGCAGTGTTGATATGAATTATAAGCCCTGTGTGGATATCACTTTTGCTTCTGCTTCTAAAGCCTTTAGTGGTGATGTGCTTGCTGTTGTATTAACTGGCATGGGGGCGGATGGCAGAGAAGGCGCACGTATGTTGAAAGCTGTAGGCGCAACCATTTGGGCGCAAGATGAAGCCAGTTGTGTGGTTTATGGTATGCCACAAGCCGTTGCGAGTGCAGGGATTGCCACCCAGTCGATAGCCTTAGACAACATGGCCGAATGTATTTTAAAAGAGTCTGTTCGTGTCTAAAAATCAATATCCGATGAGCACAAATAGTGTGCTCATCATCTTGTTGATGGGCATAGCCATTTTGGTTCTTGGTGCCTTAAGCCTAGATTACAAGCGTAAGAATAGTTTACTGCAGGCGGATGTAAAACGTTTGGAATCGACTCAGGTGCTGTTAATGGTACCTGACGAACAGGCTGAAGCCATTGCAACTTGGTTAGCGTCTCATCCCGATCAGACTAAAGCAATGTTGCAATTAGCGGCTCCTGGTGAGCAGAAGGCTGTAGCGATTGGTCCTGAGCCGGTACAAAATAGCATTCCGCCTTTGCTGGGCGAACCAGATACTGAAATAGATACGGCGAAGGAAAAAACTAATCTGGAATCCTCTATTCCTAAACAGCTTCAAGCGCCAGAAAAAGAGGTTAAAGCTGTTTCTCAGACAATTGCCCCCCAAAATGCAGAGATGCTGCCCGTGGTGATATCTGAGAATGCCGATGGTGTCAAAGTGATTAGTTTGCCCAATGGCGGCATTCGAGTCACGACCAGAAAAGATCAGTAATTTTTAGAATTTGTGAACTCACAATTTTCTAGTTCATTAGCATATTAACCAGTATAGGTAGGGTCACTTCTTGAAAGTCTGGACCATAGCGAATCAAAAAGGTGGCGTAGGTAAAACCACGACGGTAGCGAGTTTAGCGGGAACATTAGCTAAGCGTGGCAAGCGTGTTCTTATGATAGATACCGATCCACATGCTTCGTTAGGTTATTACTTAGGTATTGATTCTGAAGAGGTTCCAGGCTCGTTGTTTGATGTTTTTCTTGCCCATAAAAACCTTTCTAAGGAACTCGTTTTATCCCATGTTGTGCCAACCTTAGTCGATGGTTTGGATTTATTGCCTGCAACTATGGCATTGGCTACCTTAGACAGAGCCTTAGGTCATCAAGAGGGAATGGGATTAGTACTACGTAATTTATTAGCACTGGTTGCTGATGATTATGATGTTGCTATCGTTGATTGCCCACCCGTACTAGGGGTATTAATGGTCAATGCGCTTGCGGCAAGTCAGCATATCATTATTCCTGTGCAGACGGAGTTTCTTGCCATTAAAGGGCTAGAGCGGATGATTAAAACAATGGAGTTAATGGGGCGATCTAAGAAGACGCGCTACAGTTACACTGTTGTGCCAACCATGTACGATAAACGCACCAAAGCATCACCTGCGGCTTTGCAAGTTCTTGGTGCCGAATACAGTGATACTTTGTGGAAAGACGTTATTCCAGTAGACACTAAGTTTAGAGATGCCAGTTTGGCACATTTACCAGCATCGCATTATGCGAGTGGTTGCCGCGGCGTTAAAGCCTATGAAAGATTATTAGATTTCTTATTAGTTGGGGAGTTTGGCCATGTCAAAATCGGTTGATGAAACTGTTTTTGATTTTTTCGCATTATTGCTACAGGAAGACGACAGTCCAAACCAGATTGTTTCCCCTCAAAGCATTGTAAAAGCAGACTCAAATCAAAATGTTGCCGTTAATCAAACGGAGGCAGCATTGCTCGATGCGGCTATTTTGGCTGAAAATGGTCGCACTGCCGCACCGCAGAATGTAGAGAAGGCCATAACGCCTACTGCGCAGTTGCAGCCAAAAGCGGCGCCAAGACAACATGAGTTTGTTGCTCCGGTAAGCCAGGTTGTAGCTCAAGTGAATAAGCAAGCGTTAGAGAAATTACTCGCGCCAGTACTAAAGACTGCAAGGTTAGAACCTATACCACCTTCAGTAGAGATAGCGCCACCTATTGATGTTCAACCTGTTGTGGTAGAAGTACCACAAGCTCAGCCTGTTGTTAATGAAACCGTTGTTGATGAAATCGTTGAGCCAGTGGTTGTGCCAGAAACACAAGTCGGCATTACGCCTCCTAGTGTGACAAAAGATTTGCAAGAAGTGCTCGATGATGAGTTTCAGGTACTATTCTTTAAAGTAGCAGGGCTGACATTGGCCGTGCCTTTGGTGAGTTTAGGCGGAATAGTAAAAGTTGAGCGGATAAACCACATCTTTGGTCGACCCGCATGGTTTCTTGGTGTACAAACGCATAGGGAGGAGCAATTGAACATTGTTGATACTTGTGCGTGGGTTATGCCAGAAAAATACACAGATAAACTGGCGCAATCGGTAAATTATCAATATCTTGTATTATTAGAAGGCAGTAACTGGGGATTGACTTGTGAGTCCTTGGTCAATGCGGTAAAAATTAATAAATCGCAAGTCAACTGGCGTAGTCAAGCGGGTAAACGTCCTTGGTTAGCAGGTGTAGTGAAAGAACAGATGTGTGGCATTTTGCACGTACAAGCCTTAGTTGAAATGCTTAATGCGGGTTTAGGTTGTCAGGACTCAATTGGTTGAGGTAAACATGAAAGATACAAGAAATGTAGCAGCAGTCGCTGCAAGTAAAGATGATGCAGTATTACAATGGGTTACCTTTAAGTTGGATCATGAAACTTACGGTATCAACGTAATGCAAGTGCAGGAAGTGCTGCGTTATACTGAAATAGCTCCTGTACCCGGTGCCCCCTATTATGTACTAGGCATCATTAACTTGCGTGGTAATGTTGTCACTGTAATTGATACCCGCTCACGTTTTGGATTGCAGTCTGCTGAAGTTGATGATTCAACCCGAATCGTTATCATCGAAGCTGAAAAGCAGGTCATTGGTATCTTAGTTGATAGTGTTGCAGAAGTGGTTTATTTACGCCGCTCTGAAATTGACAATGCGCCTAATGTTGGAACGGAAGAGAGTGCTAAGTTTATTCAAGGCGTGAGCAATCGCGACAATGAATTACTTATCTTAGTTGATCTCGACAAATTATTGTCCGACGAAGAATGGGCCGAGTTGACTCAGATCTAATCAATGGTGTGATAAGGCTGAATGATTAGAATTCATTCAGCCATTTTGTTTATTTGCGAATAAATCGATGATGTTGAGTATTTACGATTTATGGGTAGACGAAGTCTTTTTATCATAGCTTGAACAATGGCCAATTATATTGGTGACGTTAAGTGAGCACTTTGGAATAGATAACTCAATTGTAAGCCAGCTCCAAATCTATGGCTTTGAGTGAGTATAAGGATTTTTGATGGGCGATGAATTTTTGATCGCAGCGTTAGTCTATGTCATCGCATGCTTAGGGTTAGTACTCTTTTTACAAAAGCAATTGAGTAAATTAAGAAGCAAAGTTGAGGCATTGACTGTGTTAGTTAAAGAGGGCGATCGGCAGCGAGAGTCTTTTAAACGCGAATTGCAAGAATTACGCAGTGGCACAATCGGTGTAGGCCGTCGTGTTATTGAATTAGAGAAACGCATATTGCAACAGTCTGAACGGATTGAAGAGACGACTCAACAGGATCCACAGGCAAAACTTTATACTCGAGCCATGAAGATGGTCGCGCTTGGTGCTGGCGTCGACGAATTGATTAAGGAATGCGAATTACCTAAAGCTGAAGCCGAGCTGTTGATCCGTCTGCATCGTAAGTAATCAGTAGCCAATTGAACACTAAAAGCTAATTTTTCTGAATTAGCTTTTTTTATTTTATGCTTTCTCGACAATTTTTTTATGCATATTATTCCATTGCTCAGGAAATTTACCGTCGAGCATATACACAAATGCAATCAGTTCGGCGATAAGCAGGTAAAGCTCCTTGGGAATTTCCTCTCCTAACTCTAGCAATTGCAAAAAATGGCTCAGATGGGGATCTTGATGGATATAAACGCCGTTAGCCTTAGCTAAGGCAATAATTTCTTCTGCGATAAGCCCTTCACCAGTCGCGACTATTTTAGGAGCGTTACGGCCATCGTAGCTCAGTGCGACAGCTTGTTTCGGTTCACTCTCTTCATTCATATCGTTATTTCCAATGTTTTGTATAATGAACTCAATATTAGTGTTGGAACATTGTCACTCATTAAGCTTTTGTCTTTACGAGGAAATGATCTCCAGGTAATAAGGTTGCTGGTACTTGCGCTATTTGAGTTGATAGTTCTCCAGGCGTAAAACCCAGTTGTGATAGTTTTTGGCTTAAGGGCGTTAAAAAGTTATTAACCTTATTAAGTAGTATCTGACTATTGCCTTTAAACTGGATATCTAATTGTTGATTGTGGTTTTGGGCTGAAATCAGCAGAGGTCCTTGTGCTAGATTAAACTTCAGTTGTAAACGCCATCCCATTTTTTTATCTGGGTCATCAGGATCGGCTTCTTGCTCAAATTTCCCTTCCAGTTGCTCCTGTCGTTGGTTAATGCCATAGGGAAGGGCAAAGAACCACACCAAATTGCCAGCGCTCTCATTACTTGCCTGTTGGTATAAATGCAGGTTAGAGGCTAATAGTCCCATGCTATCAAGGCCTCCTGCTTTGCTCAGTTGCCCAAGTAGTTTAGTGGAGAAGCCCACTTTAGCTTGTAACTGCTCAAGGTAGTCGGCAAGCTTTTTGCTCATGGAATTCGAATTGTTATTGGCTTTAAAGCCAAGTAGCAGCTGAAAAAGTGAGGTAATTGCACTCCCATTCATGAGCATAGAGGCTTGATTTGATTGAGGCGTAGCAAGATTTAGACTCGCTAGACCGAGAATATTGGCTTTGAGCTCATCGATATCATTCAATTGGCTCAGTGGTGGTAGCCCTAAATGCGGTAGGTGTTTCAATAACTCAGATGCTAAATTCGAGCTGCTATTAGAACGAGATAACTCAATAGGAAGTGCCCCCGCTTTATTGAACGCTTTTTGTAAGACATCAGCCACTTTTACCGAAGTGTCAGTCTTAGCATCATTGTCTTGTTGTTCACTCTTTTGGCTGCTGGATCCTAAAATATTATTAAGTTTGTTTATGTCTGTAGGACTAACACTTAGGATTTCTTGTGACGTTTTTGAGCCTTGAGATAATCCGTTTTTGCTATTTACGTTTTCACCCATTTGTGATGTTGGTGATTGACCCACAAGCCGATTTTCAAGGGCTGAGTTTTGGGTGCTGATCTGACCTAGGTCCTTAGTTGTTGACGTTATGACTTGCGCGTTAGAGATATTCTGTGAGCCAGTCGCAGTAGGCGCTGATGGAACATCTACTTTACTTTGAAGCTGCATTATATCGACTTTGGCCGTGACAATTTGTTTTGTGGGCTCAGGTAGAAAGTTGATATTTTCGAGTTTTTTTAGAAAGGACGCAATGATCTGGGCTGGTTCAATTTTCGCGATCACAAGATCAGAAGATGGTTTATTTGTGGGAACCTGAGTTTCATTTACTGGCGTCCCAATTATGATTTCGAGTTTGCTCTGTATTGGGGTGAGTAATAAAATAGGGCGCCCTTGTTGAAAGGCTATTTTCGCGATGAATTCACCTTGATTCAGCTGGGGTCCAGGATCTTGTGCTACAACGGTACCATTAGCAAATTGAAACTCCTTGTTAACTATAGTGACGTTGGGTAATGGATAGCCCTGTGTGCGAGCCGCGAGCGTTGAAAGCTGCGTCTGAGAGATGCCATTTTGTTGCGCCAGATTGCTCACTGCCTCAGGAATTTTCAGTACGAGAGGTGTAGCTAATGCAAGCAGTTGGCTAGTTGAGTTTTGCACTATCGTAGTTGGAGTTGAGCTGTTCTGCGCATTGGGCGTGACTAAAAAGCTATTAGCAGTCAACAATATTTGCCGCTGTTGAGCATTAACTAGCTTTAAATTATATTCTGTACCGTTTAGAATAATACTATCTCCCTCAGGTGATGTTTGCACCTGAGCCGGAATAGGGCGTGGAGTAGCATTGAGGGCATCAGTGTGGGCCATCGCAGTGTGTAACTGCGAATTTTGACTGCTGACAAGTGGAATCGACTCCATTTAATGACCTTATATAGTTTATCCTGCGATACATTCGTTTAGTAAAATTAACAATTGACCAATTTTTTTTGCCAAGTATGCTTATGCGCCTTGTGACAAAGGAACTGTCATACTGGATAGTATGCCACTAAGACGAATTATCTTTATATCGTCATTTTTGTATTGTCACTTTAGCGAAAATTTGATGTCTAAACTGTACATTTATATTAAGAGAGCGATATGAAGTTAAAATGGATGGGATTATCTTTGGGGTTAATGCTGTTGCCTAAAGTGCAATCGGCTGAAGTATCCCTACCAGATACCATTCAGCAGGAAACACCTGCTAAGGTACAAATTACCTATGATGATCCCCGCGATCCGTTCGAAGGCTTTAACCGAGCTATGTGGGACTTCAACTATCTCTACCTAGATAGATATTTATATCGTCCTGTAGCCCATGGTTATAACGATTATATTCCTACGCCTGCTAAAACAGGTATCAATAACTTTGTGCAGAATTTAGAGGAACCTAGCAGCTTAGTAAACAACGTGCTGCAGGGTAAGTGGGGCTGGGCAGCTAATGCCGGTGGACGCTTTACAATCAATTCTACTGTCGGCTTATTAGGTGTCATTGATGTTGCTGACATGATGGGTATGAGCCGCAAGCAAGATGAGTTTAATGAAGTGCTGGGTTATTATGGGGTGCCTAATGGACCTTACTTCATGGCGCCATTTGCGGGGCCTTATGTTGTGCGAGAACTCGCGTCTGATTGGGTTGATGGTCTATACTTCCCATTGTCTGAGTTAACAATGTGGCAATCCATTGTTAAATGGGGACTTAAAAACCTTCATTCTAGAGCATCAGCAATCGATCAAGAGCGACTTGTTGATAATGCACTCGATCCTTATGCCTTTGTCAAAGATGCATATTTACAGCACATGGACTATAAAGTCTATGATGGTAATGTCCCTCAAAAGCAAGATGATGATGAGTTGCTCGATCAGTATATGCAGGAGCTTGAGTAACCCTATTGGCCGTACTTGACAGCATTTGTCTTTAGTCATCAAATGCTAGCCTTGTTAAATTTTGTTATTGGCATATTCACTTGAGTAATGGCTATGCGATGAACTTTATTCGGGAACCTTTATGGCGTTAAATGGTGTTGCGGTTCTTTTAGTTGAAGATGACCCCGTGTTTAGGCAGATTGTTGCAAGCTTTCTCGATAGCAGAGGTGCGCAAGTTACACAAGCCTGTGATGGTGAACAAGGATTGTCAGTTTTTAAATCGCAGCGCTTCGATATTGTTCTTGCAGACTTGAGTATGCCTAAGCTCGGAGGGCTCGATATGCTTAAGGAAATGACAAGGTTAGCGCCTTTAGTGCCTTCTATCGTGATCTCGGGGAATAATGTCATGGCTGACGTCGTAGAAGCATTACGCATTGGCGCAAGTGATTATCTCGTTAAGCCAGTATCTGATTTATTTATTATTGAACAAGCCATTAAACAAAGCCTTCATAGTTCCTACATTGATGATACTCAAGCCGCAGATTTTGACGCGCTATCCCACCAAGAATTAAGTGATAATCTAGCATTGCTTGAGCAAAGTGTTGCTGCGGCAAAACAAGTTCAGCAACAACTCTTTCCCGCTTCAAATATTAGTTATCCGGCAGCCAAGGTTGACTATAGCCTTTATAAAAATAGCGATATAAGCAGTTATTTCATTGATTCAACTATGGTTGGCAGTGATCACCTGATTATGTACATGGCCCATTTGTATCCTGAGGATAATCGAGCCGCGTTTGCCTGCGTTCTGCTGAGAAGTTTTGTTAATCAGAAGCTCAAAGATTTTAGAAATGGTCAGAGTCAGAGCATTATTGAGCCCTTTAACATGATGAGCTATTTGAACGAGCGTTTAGTGAAATCTGGTCTCGATATTAAAGCCGATATGATTTACGTTGCTATTGAGCTAACTAAGTACCGTGCTGCTATTGCACAGGCGGGTAAGGGGCTGCGTTGTTATCTGCGTAATGACGAGGGATTAAGCCCGTTAGCACTGTCTGAGAGCCTGCAGCTTGGCGTGTTAGATTGGGGTAAACCGAGCATTCAGTTCCGCAGTATTTTACCGCAAGAACAGTTATGTATTGCGACAAGTGAGCCTGAGCATAAACAAGCTTTACTTGATAACAAGTTTAAGGGCTTAGTCTATGATGCAACGCTACCCGCAGGTGGTTTTCTACAGTTAAGCCTTTAGTTTTTTTGACGCTTTGGCGAAATTGAGTATATAACCGAATAGCTGACTTAACAAAAACGCCTTACTCTTGCGAGTAAGGCGTTTTGTTTTAACAGTCAAAAACAGTTGAACAGGATAATTAACGTTTTATCGCTTCATGTTCAGCCGTCACTGCAATTTCGCTTTCTAAGGCTTCAGCTTCAGTATGATGCTTGGTTTCTGCGCCATGCATCCAATCGACTAATTTGTCAGCCATAAAATACAGGATCACGCCAGACAGAGCCGCTGTAATCGCGATACCAGCAAAAATTGACATAGCATTAGCAAGTTGTTCCTCTTTGCCACCACCGTGACCAATCAAAGAGCCTACGACCCCTGCAACCTTGTTCGCCATCGCAATAAACAGGAACCAAGCGCCCATCATCAAAGAGGCAATACGCAGTGGAGCAAGCTTAGTCACCATAGACAAGCCAATAGGTGACAAACATAATTCACCCATAGTATGGAAGAAATAAGCACCCACTAACCACCACATGCTTGATTTAGCTGTAGGATCGCTACCCATCTCAACCACAGCGCCAATCATGAACAAGAAGCCAATCGCCAATAAGAACAAACCTAAGGCAAATTTCACTGGCGAGTTAGGTTCATTTTTACCTAAACGGATCCAGATAGAAGCAATTACAGGGGCAAATAACACAATAAAAATAGCGTTTAGCGATTGGAAATAAGTCGTGGGCACTTCCCAAGTACCTATGTAACGGTCAGTAAACTCATTGGTAAATAAGTTCATTAACCCGCCCGCTTGTTCAAAGCCCGCCCAGAAAATAATCGTGAACAAACCCAGCACCATAATCACCTTGAGACGATCACGCTCAATTTTAGTAAGTGGTTCTTTACGGGTATTGCCTAGCTTAGCCTGGCGTTCACGTTCCAGCTTGGCCGCTGGCACGGTACCAATGTTACCTAACAGTTTTTGAGCAAATAAAAATTGAATCACCAGCGATAGCAGCATACCAATACCAGCACAGAAGAAACCTGCCTGCCAGTTATTAACAAAAACCTCTTGGCCATTAACCATTTCAGTGTGGCCAAAGCTAGTATAAGCCCAAGCAACAATAAAGCCGGATAATGCCGCACCTAAATTGATTCCCATATAGAAAATAGTAAATGCACCATCGCGACGGTGATCACCTTCCTCGTAGAGATCGCCCACCATAGTGGAAATGTTCGGCTTAAACAAACCATTACCCAGAATGAGGGTACCTAAACCGATATAAAAAATTGTCGTTTCAATACCTGAAAACCAAGCATGAGGCGCAGCTAGCATAAATTGGCCAGCCGCCATTAACGCACCACCAAAATAAATGGCTTTGCGCTGTCCCAGAAAATTATCAGCTAACCAACCACCAATCAGCGGCGTTAAATACACTAACGCAGTAAAAGTACCATATAAGGATAAAGCGTCAGCTTGGCTAAATCCTAAGCCGCCACCGCCTTGTTTACCCACCTGATCAACTAAATACAGCACCAAAATGGCACGCATTGCATAATAACTAAATCGTTCCCAAAGTTCTGTTGTAAACAGCAGGAACAATCCCTTGGGATGCCCAAGCATCGTTCCTTGTGGTTTTGCTACGCTCATGAAGTCTTCCACCTTAAGCTCGTGATTGCCTGTGGGCCCCTGAAACAGGATGATGTCACCACAGAAAAATGGTTGTTGCTCGTCCCAATATCGCCTGCAGGTTTAATCAACCATTAATTCGCGCTATAGCATTCATTAATTGTTGAATAACCGCTAGTTACGTATGGGTTATTGTTACGTTCTTATAATAAAAGTAATGTATTTAGCAGTAAAATGAGTATTTTCGCTAAAATCCCACCTTATATACCCCTTAAAAGCAACCAAAGTCAATTTTGGTAAGCTAAGTGGTGACATTATCAGCAGTATAGTGTTGTGATTTTAATTATGAATTAGTTAATGTGAGCGTCATTGTATGCATACCGAGCGAGAGACTGGAATAGTCGAAAAATTACTTCCACCGACTTGAGCATCTTTGCTATGATTGCGACCCGTGAATGGACATCACTTATTTATAGGGTAGTGAGATTAGCTTATGAAGGCATGGTACCTTTTGTATTGTAAACCTCGTAGTGAAGCGAGAGCACAACAAAACTTAGCACTTCAAAATTTAGAGACGTATTTGCCTATGGTCTCTGAAGAGAAATCTCAGCGCGGGCGCAAACAAGTTTGTCGTGTACCACTATTTCCAAATTATTTATTCATCAATTTTGACCCAAGCCAGACAAGTGTCAGGCAGGTCCATTCTACTCGTGGTGTGAATCGAATCGTTAATTGTCAAGAGAAAATGACGCCCATTTACGACAGAATTATCCATGCCATTCGCATGAAAGAACTAACGCCTTCCCAAACAGTATTAGCCGAAGAATTAGAGCTAAAAACGGGGGAAAAAATTCGTTTTACAGATGGACCCTTTGTTGATCTCGAAGGCATTTTTCAAGAAAAATGCCCAAATAAACGTTGCCATGTTCTTTTTAACATTATGGGGCAGATAAAGACGGTTACTGTACCTGAGCAAACGGTTGAAAGAGTTTGTAGTTAACTAATTGACACAAGTTTCATTGTAAGAATTAAGATGAAATATTTGTAGGAAATTGACTATTCTTATTATTAAGGTTTTTTGCCAGAGATGGATAGCGTTTTGTTAAGTTATTAAATAATAAGGTTTTTATGGATTTTTACAAAATTCAAATCATTAAGATTTTAATTTATCTCTAAAATTTGAAACATAGACTTGCAATTGCTTGTTAATTAACAAGTCAAGCTTTCGGGTTTGAAGTAAACTTATGTAACCAGACTTTAAGATTGTCGTTTATTCTTCTTAACGTCATTGGTATGTTGTTAAAAATGAATCTTTAGTTGATGCGCAAACTTAGCTGCTTAAGGCCTGCATTAACGTTTAGGTGACTATTGGGTTTAGGCTGCGATAGTCTTGTTCTAATTAATAATTTGGCGTGTTTTTCCCACAAGAGTGGTGATATCACTCGCTAGAAATTCAAATGGATTGGAGCCTTGTAATTCTTTTTATAAAGAATGATGAGGTTTTATTACATGAAAAATATGAGTTTTCGCGTCGCGAAGGGCAATATAGAAGCCGCAATCTATGGGCGGTAGCGTGTCTGAAAGGCATCGAATGAAAAGTTCCATTCGTTAAGCGGACGCCGAAGGCCTCGGGCCGCCACGCGGATCGGTAGCGTGTCTGAAAGGTGAGAAACCGCAGGTTGATCTCTCGAACGAGAGGTACGGATACCGAACTGGCAGGTATATATGGGTATATTTATCGAAAAACAGTTTCTTCATTAACTTCATTAAATGGTCATGCAGGGAGCCTCAATAGCCATTAATATGTCCAATTTTACCTTTATTCAGCCATGATACGATTAGCCGTAGCTGCTTGATAATGTAAACAATCCAACATTTACCCCAAAGAATCGTTAGTTTTTTGTACACTCTAAATGGCGTTTGATTGCCGAGTGTTTGAATGTAAAACTCAGGTTTTACCTCTAAAAATCCAATAATAAGCTTTGACTCATTTTTATAAACGGAGATATCTGGTGCTACGACAAGTCAAAAAATTCATCATACTAGGCATAAGTGCCGCGATTTTGATGGGCGCGCAGGCTAATGCCATTACGCCATCTCCACAGATGATCGAGCAGTTCAAAGCTTTACCTAAGTCAGAACAAGAAAGGCTAGCACGTCAATATGGCGTTGACCCTTCGATGATCACTGGTGGTTCAGCTGCTCAAACAGTAGTTGAAAATCCAACTGTGGTGACTCCACGTGCTGCCAATAATGATGTAGTTGACCAGTCTGATAATGACCAGCTAAATCAGGCCACTAAATCGGTGGACAAGATTGAAGCTATTGAAGACAAAAAAGAAAATCAATTAAAGCGTTTTGGTTACGATCTCTTTGCGGGTTCGCCAAGCACTTTTGCACCAGTTAGCGATGTGCCAGTGCCTGCTGAGTATATGATTGGTCCCGGTGATAGCTTAAATGTTCAGTTGTTTGGTAAAGAGAATAACCAGTACACGCTAACCGTTGGTCGTGATGGAGCAATTCAATTTCCGGGTTTAGGGCCAATATCGCTTGTTGGTTTGAGTTTTTCAGAAGTACGCGAATTGTTACAGCAAAAAATTAGCCAAAGTATGATTGGCATCGAGTCAAATATCACAATGGGCGAATTACGGTCAATTCGTATCTTTGTTGCTGGTGATGCTTTTCAACCAGGTTCCTACACTGTTTCTAGTTTATCGACGATCACTCAAGCATTATTTATTTCTGGTGGTGTGAATCAAATTGGTAGCTTGCGTGACATACAAATTAAACGAGCAGGTAAAACCGTAGGTCGCCTAGATCTCTATGATTTACTTCTGCGTGGTGATGCATCAGGTGATATTCGCTTACAATCAGGTGATGTGGTTTTTATTCCATCATCAGGTGGTTCAGTTAGCGTGATTGGTGAAGTTCGTCGTCCTGCTATATATGAACTTAAAAATAATGAAACCATGGCTGATGTTATTCGCATGGCTAGTGGTCTAAATCCGGGCGCATATCCAAAAGCAAGTACAGTTGAACGTTACAGTAATGAATCAGTTAAAACTGTAGTGAGTGTTGATTTAACAGAAAATTTAGGACTAAATACTTTAGTCAAAAATGGCGACCTCTTAAATGTAAGATCTGCCTCTAGCCGTATTGATAATGCGATTACTCTGGCTGGTGCTGTTGTTCGTCCTGGCAAATATCAATGGACTAAAGGTTTAACTGTTGCCGATTTACTCCCTTCAGTTTGGGGGGATCTAACCATATCCGCTGATTTGGATTATTCTTTACTTGTCCGTGAAATAAATCAACGCGGTGATATTCAAGTGGAGCGTATTGCGCTTGGACGAGCGATAGCAGAACCTAAATCACATTATAATCCTAAGCTAAATCCGCGTGATTCAATCATTGTTTTTGATTACGCAGACCGTGAAGAGTTATTAAAACCTATAGTTAAAAAACTGAGAGAGCAGAGTCGTTTCGGCGATGCCGCTAAGTTAGTCAGCATCAATGGAAATGTGCGTTTTCCTGGGCAATACCCCATTACTATTAATGGCGATGTTAAAGAATTACTCATCGCGGCTGGTGGTTTAGAAGAAGGTGCCTACACACTTTCGGCTGAATTGACTCGTCAAAATGTTTCTGAGCAAAACGGTGTATCGGTTGAACATATGCAGTTGAGCTTAGATCAGGTCATGCAAAATGTACCAACTGCAAACGTTATACTTCAAAGCCGTGACATCTTAACCGTTCGCACGCTTCCTGATTGGCAGGAGACTCGCTGGGTGACTATCAAGGGTGAAGTTAAGTTTCCCGGTACTTACAGTATTCAGCGTAGCGAAAGCTTGAAAGATGTAATATCTCGCGCAGGTGGTTTGACGAGCGATGCAGCTCCTCGCAGTGCTGTATTTTTACGAAAGTCAGTAAAAGATAAAGAGCAGCTTGAGTTATCAAAACTTGCTGATGAATTACGCCGTGAAATTGCTGCTAAAGCGTTGACAAAAGATACACCAACTATTGGCTATAACGATGCGCAGCTGATGTTAAATCAGCTTGAAAATGTTAAAACTGTCGGTCGATTAGTTGTTGATATCAATGCAATTCAACTGGGTATTGATAGTGCTAACCTTATGCTTGAAGATGAGGATGCGTTGTATATTCCTGCGACTAATCAAACCGTGTCAGTCATGGGCCAAGTACAGCACCCAAGCACACATAGATATAAACAAGGTTTAACATTCGACCAATATTTAGCATTATCTGGTGGCGCACGTAAACGTGCCGATGAATCACGCTCATATATTTTAAGGGCTGATGGCTCAGTTCAAATGCCCGAATCTTCGATGTGGTTTAGTGGTGGTAGTGCCATGGAACCAGGCGATACCATAGTTGTACCATTAGATACTGAATATAAAGACAACTTAACGCTTTGGAGTCAAGTCACTGGCATTATCTACAATACTGCTGTTGCAGTGTCTGTAATCTCAGGACTTTAGAAGCAAAGTTCGAGGGTGTTGCTCCGCAACTGCTAGGACACAAGCACGCACTTGGCCCTAGCACCTTTTATTTTCTCGAACCTTCTTTAAATATCTTTAAGCTTTCCTAGGGCCTAGCATCTAGGATCTAGGACCTAGAACCTCAAAAAATGAACACACAAATTACTCAAAATCCAAACACATACCAATCCGACGCAAGATTTCCTCAAGTGCAAGATGACGAAATTGATCTTCGTGAACTTTTTTCGGTTATTTGGCAAGGTAAATGGTTAATCATTGTTATTACGGCAGTATTCGCCATTGGTTCTGTGGTGTTTGCGATAATGCAACCGAATATCTATAAGTCTGAGGCATTACTGGCCCCTGCAGCAGAAGAGCAAGGTGGTGGGTTAAGTGCCTTAGCCTCTCAATTTGGTGGCTTAGCTAGTCTTGCTGGTGTTAATTTAGGTGCTAAGGGTGGCACAGATAAAACCCAGCTTGCCATTGAGGTATTAAAATCTCGCCAATTTACTAGTGATTTTGTTCAAAAGCATAATATTCTCTCCGACTTAATGGCTGCCAAAAAATGGAATAGGGAAGCTGATAAACTTATCTACGATGAAGACGATTACATAGAAGCAACCAATACTTGGGTACGTGATGTCGAACTACCAATTAAGCCTGAACCTTCAATGCAAGAAGCTTATAAAGTGTTCAGTAAGATATTATCTATTAATACGGATAAAGAAACTGGAATGGTCACTCTAGCGGTTGAGCATGTATCTCCAAGCGTTGCAAAACAATGGGTTACTTGGTTAATTGAAGATATTAATAAAGTCATGAAAGTGCGTGATGTTGCCGAGGCTAATCGTAGCAGTGAATTTTTAAATAGACAAATTACCCTAACTAATGTCGCCGATATTAAAGCGATTCTCTATAAGTTGGTGGAAGAACAAGCTAAGACCATTATGTTCGCTGAAGTAAGAGATGAATATGTGTTTAAAACCATAGATCCAGCACTAGTACCTGAAGAAAAGGCAAAACCTAAACGCGCATTGATTTGCATATTAGGCACTATGTTGGGTGGGATGCTCGGTATAATGTTTGTGTTAATTAGGCATTTCATGAGAAAAGAGCAGAGCCTAGAGCCTAGAGCCTAGAGCCTGCTTTTACCTTTTTTGAATGCCTATTGGGACTGTTTAAGCAAAAAGCCTCAAATCAAAAAATTACAATGAGATAACCCTTTCTTTAATGAGATCGGCTGTCTAGAAATGGATAAATACGTCTCAGATGGCTGTGAATGACTGAGATGAAAAGCAAAAAAATTTGCGTTTTTCCCTTTCATTGACCGTTAAAATGGTTACGTTTACCAATTTTTTGGTAATAATTAATGAATAATGTTATTTAAAAATTAGTAACATTGACCTATGAGAATTGAGGGTAATGAAGAATAAGAAGATTGTAAAAAATACCATCGCATTATACATTCGGCAGTTGTTAATACTTTTTGTTAGTTTATATACGGTTAGAGTTGTTTTAAATGTTTTAGGGGTTGATGATTACGGTGTTTATAACGTAGTCGCTGGTTTGGTTGCATTATGTTCATTTTTACCCAGCGCACTTGCATCCGCTACACAACGGTTTTTTTCTTTCGCATTGGGGCAGGCAGATAATAAAAAGTTGTTTCAAACCTTTAGCGTCAATTTGGTATTGTATGGATTAATTGCATTAATCGCGCTTATCTTATTAGAAAGCGCGGGTGCTTGGTTTGTTAAAGATTATCTTAATTTGCCGTCCTCTCGAGTTGACGTTGCATATACTATTTATCAATATGCAGTGTTCACATTCATTGCTGGTATTTATACTTCACCTTTCATTGCAATTATTATCGCACATGAAGACATGCACATATATGCTTATGCCTCGATTGTGGAAGTGTTGTTAAAGTTAGCTATAACAGTGATTTTGATATATTTGCCTTGGGATAAACTAGAGTTATATGGTTTATTGATGCTCTTGGTTTCTCTGGTTAATATGGGTGTTTATGTTTCTATCTGTTTCAATAAATACCCTGAGTGCCAGATAAGAAAAATACATTGGGATGGTAAACTGCTTAGAGAAATTTACGGTTTTACTGGTTGGTCATTGTTCGGTCAACTTACTACAGTGGCGCGAAATCAGGCAGTAACTATATTACTGAACCAATATTTTAATCCTGCAGTTGTAGCAGCAAGGGCGATTGCTAATACGGTTGCTTCGCAAGTGAATATGTTTTCCAATGCCTTTAATACTGGGCTTTACCCTCCAATAATCAAAGCCTATGCGGCGAATGAAAAAGATGAAATGTATGATCTGATTTTCAATGGGTCCAAGCTAACATTTTTTTTAATGTGGATATTCACATTGCCGATGTTTATTGAAATGGAGGCAGTGCTGACTCTTTGGTTATCAACGCCACCAGAAAACGCAGTTTTATTTACTCAACTTGCTTTGGTTGAGGCTTTGATTATTTCGATTAGTCTTCCTATTATCAGTGCTGCTAGGGCCCCTGGTAATATGAAAATGTATGAGTTAACCTTGGGTACTATCCAAGTTGGTATCTTTATTGTTTCATGGATATTTCTTGTTAATGGTTATCCTGCTAGCAGTGTCTTCATAACTGCTATAGTTGCTAATATATTAATGTTTGCTGTGCGTTTATTTATCGTAAGCTGGCTTGTCGGATTGTCTATCTATAAGTTTCTACGTGTGGTGGTTATGCCTGTTCTGGCAGTAATCTGTATATCGCTTGCTGTAAGTTTGTCAATAAAAAATAGCCTGCCTAGCGGTTATTTATTTTCAATTGTCACCATGCTGTTTTCCGTAATTAGCTCATCTATTGCTATGTACTATTTAGGCTTAAACCGAGCTTGGCGAGAAAAAGTAAAAAATATGATTGTAAGCAAACTAAAAAGATAATGAGAAATTGATGAAGATTCTTTTACTCGGCGGAACTGGTGCTATGGGGTTGCACTTGATTAAAATATTAAGTGAGGATAAAAATAATCAAATAGTGGTGACTTCACGTGGCGAACGGCGAAATAACAAAAATATTACATTTCTTAAAGGTGACGCGCAGGACTTGGAATTTATTAAACCAGTGCTAGCGCAATCGTGGGATGTGATTGTTGATTTTATGGTTTATAACACAACTGCACTTAAACAACGTCTAGATTTGCTACTTTCGGCAACAAAACAATATGTTTTTTTAAGTTCCGCACGTGTTTACTCTTCGTCACTCGTATCAATTAAAGAATCACAACCAAGGTTATTAGATTTAACAACTGATCATGAGTATCTAGCTACTGATGAATACGCTTTAACTAAAGCAAGGCAAGAAGATGCTTTGCTAGGTTCAAAATATAAAAATTGGACGGTTATTCGTCCCTACATCACGTTTAGTGATGAACGCCTACAGCTAGGTGTGCTTGAAAAAGAGGACTGGTTATATCGTGCAATCCAAGGGAGGCCAATTGTCTTTGCTAAAGAAATGATGGATAAGTTAACGACACTAACCTACGGATTTGATGTTGCAACAGGGATCTGTGCTGTAATAGGTAAAAAACAAGCCTTAACAGAGGCATTCCATATTACTTCGAATCAATCATTACTTTGGTCTGATATATTAAATATATATCTCGATGTGTTAGAAAAACATCTTGGTCGTCGGCCGGAAGTTGTGCTGCAAGATATGAGTGAATTTTATAAATGTCACTCCGCGACATATCAAATAAAATATGACCGTCTTTTTGATAGAAAGTTTGATAACACAAAAATAAATGAATTTGTTAACGTAATGGATTTCGCTGATGTCACAATTAGTTTACGACAATGTTTAAATGATTTTTTATTTGAACCCAAATTCAAATGTATTAACTGGCATGCTGAAGCACAGAAAGATAAAGCTTGCGGTATAGTTACCTCATTAAATGAAATTACTACCTTTAAGCAGAAGATAAGATATCTTTTGAGCCGATATCTATCTATATAGTCAGAATAAGGTCTTACAATGAAATGTTTATACACAACTGAAAAAAATGTTCTTATATTGATAGCTCTCCTAAAGGCAAATAACATTAAAAAGGTTATAGCCTCACCCGGAACTACAAACTGCGCTTTTATAGGTAGCATTCAAAATGATTCTTTTTTTACTATTTATTCTTCAGTTGATGAGCGCTCTGCTGCGTATATGGCTTGTGGTATTGCCGCTGAAACTGGTGAACCAGTGGTAATCAGCTGTACTGGCGCTACGGCATCGCGTAATTATCTACCTGGTTTAACAGAGGCGTTTTATCGTAAATTGCCTATTTTAGCTATTACATCAATGCAGACTTTTTCTAAAGTAGGGCATCATGTTGCGCAAGTGATCGATCGAAGTGTCATTCAAAAAGATGTAGCTAAACACAGTGTAGCCTTACCTGTCGTGAAGGATGATGATGATTATTGGGACTGTGAAGTAAAAGTAAACACTGCTATATTAGAGCTGGTCCGCCATGGCGGTGGCCCTGTGCATATTAATTTACCAACAACTTATACGCTTCCTTTTACCACACAAGAATTACCTAACCCGAGATTGATGCGCCGATATACAAGCCATGTTGAGTTACCAGCGTTACAAGGTAAGGTTGCCGTTTTAGTTGGCTCACATAAAACTTGGCAGACACATGAAATTGAAGCGCTAGAGACATTTTGTACTACTTATAATGCTGTAGTTTTTTGTGACCACACTAGTGGTTATCATGGCAAATTCCGTGTACAGTTTTCGTTAGTTGCGGCTCAAGAATTGCTACTGCTCAATGCTTTTAGACCGGATATATTAGTGCATATTGGCGAAATAACAGGCGATTATCCGCTTTTGTCTTTGGTAGGGAAGCAAGTTTGGCGTGTGAGTGAAGATGGTGAAATTCGTGATACTTTCCGTCGGCTTACAAATGTTTTTGAAATGCCTGAACATGTCTTTTTTAGCCATTATGCACAAAAAAACTCTGCCACACCCGTTACCAACAATTATCTAGCCGATTGCCAAAAGATATTGGGTCAAGTGCGCAGTAAAGTTCCTGATTTACCATTTTCTAACATCTGGTTGGCGTTTCAAATTGCGCATAAACTGCCAGATAATTCCGTCATTCATTTTGGTATTCTGAATAGTTTACGTACTTGGAACTTTTTTGATCTACCTCCGAGTGTGACATCCGCATCTAATGTTGGCGGTTTTGGTATCGATGGTATTCTTTCGACCATTATAGGTGCTTCGTTAGTTAACCCTGAACGCCTATATTTTACCATTTTGGGTGATTTAGCCTTTTTCTATGATATGAATGTTATTGGTAATCGCCATGTAGGTAACAATCTGCGTATCTTGATGGTGAATAATGGCAAAGGAACTGAGTTTAGGCAATATAACCATCATGCATCATATTTTGGTGATGCGGCTGATGAGTTTGTCGCAGCAGCAGGGCATTATGGCAATCAATCACCTACGTTAGTTAAAAATTATGCTGAAAATCTTGGTTTTGAGTATATAAGCGCTAAAAACAAAGATGAGTTTGAGAAGGTATATCAGCAATTTGTTAGTGCACAACCCACTAATAAACCAATAGTGTTCGAGGTATTCACTAACAGTCAAGATGAAAGTGATGCATTGGCCATGATGCATAGCATCGAGCAAAGCAAATCCAGCAAAGCTAAACAAATTACTAAGCAAGTGCTTGGCCAACGTGGTATTCGACTTTTGAAAAAATTACTAAAGAGTTAAAGAGTTAAAGCAGAGCTGCACTATTAATAGTATGTTGCGTGCGGTAATTTATTAATTTTTATAGAAAGTACTTAAACGGCAAATATTTAATGAAAATCGCTATTCTTACTCAGCCACTTCACAATAACTACGGCGGTTTGCTACAAGCATTTGCGCTGCAACATTACTTAAAAAATCAAGGTCACGATGTACTAACTGTAGATTTTGTATGGAACCACAAGCAACGCTATTTTGGTATTAAATCCATTATAGGTAATGCAATTCGTAAATATGTGCTATGTAGGCCTCTAAAAAGCATTTTCTCCATAACAGATGAACAAAAACGTGTCATTGGTCAACACACGAACCGCTTTACTGCTGAACATGTTCGCACAACACAAGGAATTTACTCTGTCGCTGAATTTACTTATATCAGCCAATATGGATTTGACGCTTATATAGTCGGAAGTGATCAGGTATGGCGGCCTGCTTATTCTCCTGGTATGTCGGCCTTCTTTTTATCATTTCTGAGCAATGAGGATAAAGCAAAACGCGTCGCTTATGCTGCATCGTTCGGAGTCGATAATTGTAATGAGTTTAGTGCTGAACAGTTGGCCGAATATGCGCCATTATTGCAGCGTTTTGATGCCATTGGTGTGCGTGAAGATAGTGCTGTTGATTTGTGTAAGCTGCATTTTGGCGCCATTGCAGAGCATGTAATTGACCCTACCCTGCTATTAAATAAAGAAATCTATTGCGATTTGGTGGTACAAGATAATATCCCAACAAATAATGGCAATATGATGGTATATGTGCTCGATAGCGCACGAGAAAAGCAACAGATTATTCAGCTTGTAGCGAGCGAGTGTGGATTAAAGCCTTTTACCGTGATGCCTGAGCAAAATGGAATTTATCCGCCAGTGACACAGTGGCTGCGTGGCTTTATGGATGCAGAATATGTGGTCACCGACTCTTTTCACGGTGTAGTTTTTTCTATTATTTTCAATAAGCCTTTTATTGCTATCGGTAATTATGATCGAGGTTTAGCACGTTTTACTTCTGTGTTAAAAATGTTTGGCCTAGAGCAAAGATTGATTTTTAGTCCTGAAGAGTTAAGCGCCGAGCTTATTAACCAACCGATTGATTTTGCAAAAGTGAACCAGCTAAAAGCTGAAAAACAGCAATATGCTAGGACGTTTTTAAACCAAGCATTAAAAGCTAAATAATAAGATGAATGACAACATGCCACTTAATCCCGCTCCAAAAGTTTCCGTAATTGTACCGGTATATAACACTGAGCTATATGTCGAACGGGCAATCGTTAGCTTGATGGAACAAACTCTAGATGATGTGCAATTTATTATCATCGACGATGGCTCTAAGGATAATTCTTTTAATCTCATTAAAAAGGTGATCGCACGCTACCCTGAGCGTGAGTCGCAGGTAATCCTAATGAGCCGTCAAAACAGAGGTGTAGCCGCCACTCGTGCGCAGGGCTTGGAACTCGCTACTGGTGAGTATGTTATTCATCTAGACAGTGACGATTGGGCTGAACTCAATTGGCTACAAGTGATGTACACTAAGGCAATGGAAGAAAATGCCGATGTGGTGGTATGTGATTATTTTGAAGAGTTCGATAATAAACAATTATTAGTTAATCAAGCAGACATAAAAAGTGGCTTAGATGGAGTAAAAAAATTATTCTGTGGAGGTATATCTAACTCTAACTGGAATAAAATGGTTTCTCAAAAACTTATGAAAGATAATAATATATGTTTCCAAGCTGGATTAGATATGGGGGAGGATTTCATTGTAAGTTTTATGGTTTTTTTCTATTCAAAAAAAGTAAAGTCAATTTGTAGTCCTCTTTATCACTATAACAGGTCTAATGTAAATGCTTTAACACAGAATTACTCATCAAAAGCCTTGGCTGACTTAGTTAAAACTGTGGATTTTGTAGAGTTATTTTTGATGCGCAATTATGCATGTGAAGAACTGCATGAAGAAATTTTAAATTTAAAAATGAATACCAAGTCTTTACACATAATTTCATCTCATATAGAGAAATTTCTAGTAATTAAAGCATTCGAAATTTATCCTGAAACTCATCCGTATATTTTAAAATCAAAGCTTACAACTTTAAAAATTTGTTACTTATTATACACTTTAAGATTATTGCCTTTATGTAGGCTAGTTTTATTATCTAGAACGTTAATTAAATTGGTAAGGTAATGATTGTAGAAGTGTAATGCTTCTTAGCTGAAAGCTTAATTTTATGTATAGCAAATGTCTTTAAATAATAGGTATGAGAATTAAATGTTAAAAAAAAACAATTGGTTGTCGCATAAAATTTTGTTGTATTATACAGTTTTTATATTTTTTTTTCTTATAGCAAATAAATTAAAAATAGATGTTGGATTTTCTTTAACTCCTGCAATTGCTCTACTGCCAATTACAATATTTATTTTATTTTTGAAAAAGGTTAGGTTTTCATTTGATAGATTAGATGCAGCTTTATTTATATTTTATTTTTTTTGCATTTCATCCTTTGTTTATTCAATAAATCTAGAACTCACATTTAGGTTTGCGCTTGGTGTTTTTGTGTTTTTTTTATTATTGATTACATCAAGAAAATTACTTGTTTTTAATGATATTTTCTTTGTGTTGGATAGGGTTGCGTCTCTTTTTATTATATTTTGTTTGTTTTTTTACTTAATAGGAATTACAAGGTTACCTTCTCTGGTTGAACACCAAACATATTATGGGGTTTTTATTGAAAAGGGTATACCCAGGTTAACGGGTGTAACCATGGACCCTAATTTCGCAGCCTTATGCTTATCATTTTTTTCTATATATTTAATAAGTAGGTTTAAATATAAATTGGCAGGAATTGCTTTTGTCTTATCAGTTCTTACATTATCAAGAAGTGGTCTTTTTAGTTTAATGTGTGGCTTAATTTTTTATTTTTTTTACTCTAGAGTAAGTATTTCAAAAAAACTATTGTATTTTTTCTCCTTCTTTACTCTTGCTTTGGTTTTATACTATCTTCTAAATAGCAATTATTTGAACTTAATTCTTGAAAAACGAATGGCTGGCATAGAAAATGGTGCAGGGCGCTTTGATTTATGGTCTGCTGCATTAAATTTTTTTTATGAAAGGCCTTTCCTTGGTTCTGGTGCATTTACCTTTCGTGAACGTTATGAACGTTTTAGTGGTGAGGCTAAATTTGCTCATAATACGTTAGTTGAGATAGCTGTTGAATTTGGGTTGTTTGGTTTTATTTTATTTGTGATTATTCTGTTTTTTTTATTTTTAAAAATAAAAAAATCCATTAAATTAATGCCTGAAATATTCTTTTTGATGCCGGCTTTTATTTTGTTTTTTATTATGCTAAATACGTTGTCTATGTATATAAATTCAGTTTTTATATTTTTCATATTGGTTTTTACTGCTAAATATCAAAGACAAGCAAACTGCTTACACTTAAATGGATAGACTATGTTACAGTTGACTATTGCAATCTCCACAATATCAAATCGTATAGAAAGTTTGAATTTATTACCAATTGAAAAAATTCAGTATGTAATAGTTCATCAGGAACCAGATCATGCATCAGATGAATTTGTTAAATCACTAGTTACACGTCCTGATGTTATTTATGTACCATTAGTAGAAAAAGGATTATCTGTAAGCAGAAATGCAGCAATTGCCAACTCAACAGGTGATTATGTGTTGATAATGGATGATGATGTAGAATTTTCAATTGAAGCAATATATGAATTGGTAGAAAAGATTAAACAAGATGCTGACATAGATATCATTACTTATTATCATAAATATACCAATGGTAAAACCACCTTAAAAAATAAAACTGCTTATATACATAATCTATTTAATATTGCAAACCCATCATCCATAGATCTTTGTTTTAAAAGACACTCAATATTGAATTTTAAAATTAAATTCGATGAGGATTTCGGCTTAGGTGCTATCTATCCTTCGGGTGAGGAAATGATTTTTCTTGCTGATTGTTTAAAGTCTGGTTTAAAAGCAAAACGTTATCCTATAGAAATTTGTACTCACCCTCCTATTACATCAGGTGATGATTTTTTTACAACAAAGCAAAAAACAATGGCTAAAGCAGCTATGTTTAATCGGGTTTATAATGAGATTGGGCCTTTCCTCTATATTTTGTTTGTAATCAAAAAGTGGCCGATAGCTTGGCGTGCAGGTTATGGTAAAGATTTTATATATAATGCACTTAGTAGCTTGATAGAAGACAAACCTAGAACATCTTAAACAAAATTTTTATCTATATAGTAAGCTTTCATTTAATTCTACTTTCACTAATATTTTTATTATTAAACTCGCAAAAACACGTGGGAATAATTTAATTTTTCTTATAGTCAATAAAGCTGATTATGTTAGTATTTAACTATTGCTGGTTAAAAATAAACTGAGCATTAAGTTTGAAATTTGCTTGGGTGCTTTATCATATTAAGTTGCGAGTTAATGCTCGATGGTACAATATTTATTAGTTTACTGCATTGAATTTCCAGTTTATATAAGTAACACATAAATATATTCACTCAACAATTTATCCTTTTTACCGTAGTGTTTCTGACGCACTACGCAAGCCTACTTTGGTTGTTTGCTTGGGTCTTGATGTTTGGAAAGTGCTGAGAGAAAGCACTGATTGTCATGAAGTTATTGCACTCAAAAAAGTGCATAAGTTCATAGTATGAGGTGCCTATAAAATCATATGTATGTGTTAAAAATATGCCCACGATCTCGCCCAGTTTATTATAGTGTTATCGATATTAATTCTTAATTATTTTTGTTTAAGGTAAAATGTAATAATGGTGAAGAATGAACCTTTAGTTAGCGTAATTATGCCAGCTTATAACGTAAGAAAAACTATAGTTAGATCTATACAAAGTGTAATAAGCCAAACTTACTCCAGTTGGGAGTTAATTGTAGTTGATGACTGTTCTACTGATGATACTATCGAACTTGTAAGGAAAATTGATGATCCTCGAATTCGAGTGATTGTACTTCCAGAAAATTCTGGTTCACCAGCTTTACCAAGAAATGTAGGTATTGATAATTCAATGGGGCAGTATATTGCTTTTCTAGATTCAGACGATTGTTGGCGAGTAAATAAGTTAAACGTTCAAGTCAATTTAATGTTGGAATCAAAATCTTATTTTTCTTGCACTGGTTATAGCATTTTAAGTGAAGGTAAAGTTATTAAATACTTGATGCCTCCGTTAAATGTTGATTATAGAATGTTATTAACAAATAACACTATAGGTTGCCTTACTGCGATTTTGCACAAAGACATCCTAGGAGAACTTAGATTCCCGAAATGCGGCCATGAGGATTATGCATTATGGCTAAAAATACTCAAGAAAAATAATTCAGTTTTAGGTGTTCAATCTGATTTGGCTGAATATAATTTGCTACCCGAGTCAGTGAGTTCATCCAAATTTAGGATGATTCCTTTTTTTTGGAACATTTATCGAAATCAGGAAGGCTTTACATGTACGCGCAGCGTTGTTTTTTGTTTCAAATATTTTTTTAATGTTGTTTTTTTTAAATATAAAAAAAGTCAGGTTTAATCGTGTCAAAAATACTTGTTACAGGTGTTACAGGGTTTGTTGGTCATAACTTAGTTGAACGCTTTTCAAAAGATTTATTCAGATGTGTTGTTAGGGATAATATGATATCTGAAGCAAGTGATTTTTTCAGCGTTGATAGTATTGATAATGATACAGACTGGAGTGGGGCTTTCGATAATATCAATTGCGTAATTCACATAGCAGGATTATCTCATAAAAGAGAAAAAAAACTCGAGGATTTTAGATGTGTTAATGTCAGTGGTACAATGAGGCTAGCATCCAAGGCTGCTTATCATGGGGTGAAACGTTTTGTTTTTGTAAGCTCGATTGGCGTTAACGGGCCATCAACTGATCTGGAGGTATTTACTCCTTCCGCTAAAGTTCTACCGCATAATGCTTATGCTCAGTCAAAATGTGAGGCGGAATCTTGTTTGAATAAATTAGCATATGAAACTGGTCTTGAAGTTGTAATTATTCGTCCCACTTTAGTCTATGGGCCAGATGCACCTGGTAATTTCGGTATACTCACAAAGTTAGTAAAAAAATTTCCGATACTACCTTTCGGTCTGGCTACCAATAAACGTGACTTTATTTCGGTACAGAATTTAGCTGATTTGCTGATGATTTGTGCTACTCACCCAAATGCTGCTGGACATATTTTTTTGGCCTCCGATGGTGAAACTGTTTCTATCAAACATTTTACAAACGCCATTGCCGAAGGGTTAGGTAAGAAGGTGTTTCAATTGCCAATACCAGTCAGCTTGATTAGATTGGTGGGTAAGTTAATCGGTAAATCTGCCGTTGTAGAGCAGTTATTTGGTAATTTACAAGTTGACTCTTCCAATATAAAGGAAGTACTGGATTGGACACCGCCATTAACAATGAAGCAAGCCATGGCTACACTACGTGATTCAGGTAAATAAAGCTTATGATTCGTTTAATTGATTTTTTAGCTGCATTTTTTGGTTTGTTATTTCTATGGCCAATATTATTAATCGTAACCATTATTGGTTTGTTTGATACGGGCTCACCGATATTTATCCAAACTCGTATCGGTAAACATAAAAAACCGTTCAATTTGATTAAGTTCCGTACTATGTCTTTGGAGACGAAATCCGTAGCTAGTCATTTGGCCAGTAATGCATCTATTACAAAACTGGGTAGCTTTTTACGAAAGACTAAAATTGACGAATTACCGCAACTCATAAATGTACTTAAAGGAGAAATGAGTTTAGTTGGTCCCCGTCCTAACCTTTTTAATCAA
The DNA here is from genome assembly GCF_043359565.1 of Shewanella sp. S23-S33. Lineage (NCBI taxonomy): Bacteria > Pseudomonadati > Pseudomonadota > Gammaproteobacteria > Alteromonadales > Shewanellaceae > Shewanella > Shewanella sp. S23-S33. The sequence goes on from NZ_JBHFFD010000019.1 coordinate 101,179, forward strand.
GAAGAGTTGATTGCTGAACGTGATGCTCTCGGTGTTTATGACGTACTACCAGGAGTGACGGGATTGGCTCAGGTTCAAAATATTGATATGTCAACACCACAGCTGTTAGCCGAGACTGATAAACAGATGATAAATACTTTGAATATCAAAAGCTATTTTAAGTATATCTTAATGACTGTGACAGGTAGTGGTTCAGGTGACGCCGTTAAATAGGCCTAATCTGATAACAGGTCAAAATTGTCCTACTTATTGTAATTGGGGGCTGATGTCAAATTGGTCCGTTTTAATAATGATTGTTAATTGGATAAATTGACTTTGTACGGTTTGTAGTTCACTACGTTTAATGTTGTTTGAGTTATATTAATGGTACACATTCAGCATAAGCTCACACCGTCGAGATAAGCTTTGATTGATTCTGCTTGTTACCAATGACTCAGGCTTCTCCACTCACAGCTCAATACCGGTGCCACTCAAGCCCCATGGTGCTATAATTCCTATCCTCGCATGTTAGAGTTTTAGCGGCTTATAGCTAAACTTTTTGGCTAAATTATGAATGTTATTTATTTGGAGCGAAAAATGGAGTTTTTGCAAGGTTTATTCCGTTTAAAGCGTGCTCACAAGCGTATGGTGAGCGTTGTTATTGATTCTGTTTTCCTTTGTTTTGCATTCTGGGCAGCATTATTGGTGCGTCTTGACGATGTCAGCGTGCTTGTTAATGGGGCCTATTGGGCATTACTCATGGTTGTTGTTCCCTTGAGTATTGTTGGTTTTGCAAAGTTAGGTTTGTATCGAGCCGTATTACGTTACATGGGACTACAAGCACTTACTGCAATATTGTTTGGTGTTATTGCTTCAACAATATGTCTGGTTATAGTGGCCTATTATTCTGAGGCGCAGTTACCTCGTACTGTGCCTATCATTTACGCTGCTTTTGCCTTAGTTTTTGTTGGCGGGACGCGTGCGATGGTGCGCTCGCTTGTTGGATCAGGTATGAAGCGGGTTGGTGAACCTGTGGTGATCTATGGTGCCGGTGTGAGTGGTAGGCAAACTGCAATTGCACTTGCGCAAAGTCATGAGTACCATCCCTTTGCTTTTGTTGATGATGATGAAACTTTGCAAGGTACTGTTATTCAAGGTCTGCATGTACATAATCCTAAAGAGCTGCGTAAATTGCTCAAACAAAAAGCTACTGCGCGCGTACTGTTAGCAATTCCGAGTGCTTCGCGTTCACGTAGGCAAGAAATTATCCATCAACTCGAACCTTTGGCAGTAAAAGTCATGACTTTGCCTGCTATGGCAGATTTAGTGAGTGGTGAAAAATTATTTAGTGATGTTAAAGAGGTTGAGATTGAAGATTTACTCGGCCGTGATTCTGTTGCTCCACGAGAGAATCTGTTGACTGCGAATATTAAAAATAAAGTCGTGATGGTGACGGGGGCCGGTGGTTCTATCGGTTCTGAGTTATGCCGACAAATTTTAAAACAGGCGCCTAAAAAATTAGTACTGTTTGAGTTATCTGAATTTGCACTGTACTCCATTGAACGGGAACTTTCTGCAACCGCTCATGATCTGGGAATTGATATTGAAATTTTACCCATGATGGGTTCTGTGCAGCGCGAAAATCGTGTCCAGGCCGTAATGCAGGCTTTTAAAGTGCAAACAGTTTACCATGCAGCAGCTTACAAACACGTGCCGTTAGTTGAGCACAATGTGGTAGAAGGGGTGCGTAATAACGTATTTGGCACTTTGTATACTGCCAGAGCGGCAATAGCAGCAAAAGTAGAAACTTTTGTTTTAGTTTCTACCGATAAAGCAGTAAGGCCCACCAATATCATGGGCACAACTAAGCGTATGGCTGAATTGGCATTACAGGCGTTATCGAAAGAGTCGCACCAAACGCGCTTTTGTATGGTGCGTTTTGGTAATGTGCTTGGTTCTTCAGGATCGGTAGTGCCATTGTTCCGCAAACAAATCGCTAATGGTGGTCCGATCACGGTAACCCATCCAAAAATTACTCGTTTCTTTATGACTATCCCTGAAGCTTCACAGCTGGTCATTCAAGCTGGCGCTATGGGTAAGGGTGGAGATGTATTCGTGCTTGATATGGGAAAGTCAGTAAAAATTGTTGATTTAGCTACGAAAATGATTCGTTTGAGCGGTTTTGAGGTAAAAGATGAAGCTAATCCTGATGGCGATATTGCCATTGAGTTTAGTGGTTTGCGTCCGGGTGAAAAACTTTTTGAAGAGTTGCTGATCGGTGATGATGTGACTGGAACCGACCACGAGCGGATTATGACTGCGAACGAAACATATTTACCTTGGTCTGAGTTAGAGCAAATTCTTAATCGTTTAGACAAAGCTTGCCATGAATTTAACCATGAGGCAATTCGAGAGATTTTACTCGCTGCGCCAACAGGTTTTGCACCAACTGATGGAATTTGTGATCTAGTATGGCAAGAAAAGAAATCATCCAATCCTAGCGCTGTTAAAGCTAAAGTGGTTACTCTGGTTTCTTAGTTTCTTACTAGTTATTTTAAAAAGCCAAATCAGGTTTGATTTGGCTTTTTTCGTTTATAACTGTTTTTAAGGATTTTGTATGTCTAGGAAGTATTTTGGAACTGATGGTGTGCGTGGCAAAGTTGGCTCTTTCCCTATTACGCCTGATTTTGCGATGAAGTTAGGTTGGGCGGCTGGCACTGTGCTGGCGTCCACTGGCACTAAAGAAGTACTGATTGGTAAAGATACTCGTAGCAGTGGTTATATGCTTGAGTCGGCTATGGAAGCGGGGTTTTCTGCTGCGGGGGTAAATGTGGCTTTGATTGGCCCTATGCCGACACCCGCGGTGGCGTATTTGGCGTCGACGTTTCGCGCTGACGCAGGGGTGGTGATCAGCGCTTCACACAATCCATTTTATGATAATGGCATTAAGTTTTTTTCTAATTCCGGCACTAAGTTAAATGATGCCCAAGAACTTGAAATCGAAGCCTTGTTAGAAATGGCGCTTAACCAGAATGCAATGCAGTGTGTTGCCTCTGAAAAACTGGGTAAAGTACGCCGTATTGATGATGCTGCCGGTCGTTATATTGAGTTTTGCAAAGGCACTTTTCCAAATCATTTATCTCTAGCGGGATTGAAGATTGTTGTCGATAGCGCCCATGGTGCTGCATACCATATTGCGCCTAATGTTTACCGTGAACTTGGTGCTGAAGTGATTAGCATCAATGATAAACCTAACGGTGTGAATATAAATGATCACTGTGGTGCGACGCATTTAGACAGTTTGCAAACTGCGGTTATGGTGCATGAAGCTGATTTAGGTATTGCGCTCGATGGTGATGCTGACCGTGTTATGTTTGTCGATCACAATGGCCATGTGGTTGATGGTGATGAGATTTTATTCATCCTTGCCCAAGCTGCCCACCGCAAAGGTGAAATGTCTGGTGGAGTGGTTGGTACCTTAATGTCAAATCTTGGCTTAGAGTTAGCCTTAAGAAAGATGGAGATACCTTTTATACGCGCTAATGTGGGCGATCGCTATGTGGTTGAACAGCTTAAAGCGACTGGCTGGCAACTTGGCGGTGAAGGTTCAGGACATATATTGAGCTTGCAATATGCTTCAACGGGTGATGGAATTGTTGCATCCTTACAGGTACTTAAAGCTGTATTAGAGTCCCAGAAGAGTTTGTCTGAGATTAAAGCTGGCATGACTAAACTTCCTCAAGTGTTAATTAATGTGCGTTTGACCACGGCTGATGCTGACAGCATTTTAGCGACAAACAGCGTACAGCAAGCTGTGATTAAAGCCGAAGGGATCTTAGGTGACCAAGGGCGTGTGTTGCTGCGTAAATCGGGTACAGAGCCGCTTATTCGGGTAATGGTCGAATCTACCGATAATCTTATGACGCAGACTCAAGCTGAATATATCGCAGATGCGGTACGAGCAGCCTAAACCTGAAGTTTGTGATGCTTAACTGTTTTAAGCGTTCATTCTTTTTTAAATGCCAATTCATTTGAATTGGCATTTTTTGTTTTAGGTTGTTTGATAGATATTTTGTAGGAGTTTTTGGTTATATGACAAGGTGGGTTTAATTGATTAAGGCAAGTTCTTTTAACCTTTTACTTTTTGGGTTAGCGATATGTGAATACGCATTACCAGTGGAGCCTGCATTATCGGTTCTGCCTTGGTCCTTATGCTGATTGGTCAAACGACGTTACAGACCTGGGCATGATGTGCGTTATGCCATTGATGCGAGCAAGATCCAGAGAGAACTTGGTTGGCAACCATTAGAGTCCTTCGATTCTGGGCTCAGAAAAACTGTCGAGTGGATAGTGGCTCGGTATTTTAACGCGCCAAATTGAGTAATATTGGAGCTTAACCTGTAAATACTGTTATAGGGGACAGGCAGTAATAGACACTTTAAGTAGTCTACTTGGTCTTGTTGTTTTTAACGTTATACCATCCCCTTGTTGGAAAACGAGAATATCATAGGGCATGATCTTGATAACCTGGCCATTGTGCTCCCATGTCACGATATCTAAGCAGCAAAGTATTTGGATGATAGGGACGTAAGCTTCAGTTTTTTGCAGTTCATTTGGATAGTTGTTTGAGGTTGCAATCTGTTCTTCGATAAATGTGTCATCAAAGCTAAGTTTTTGCGTATGCGCTTTAAATGCGCCGCGTTTGGTCATGACATTGAAATCAATAACATCACTGCCTAATAATTGACTTGTTATTGAGGTTTCACCAGTAAAGCAGAATGGGCTATCTGTGGGTGTGAGTCGTTTATACTCAGTTGTATCTGTATTTCCTGATATCTTTTCTCCAGCTCCAAGGCCATTTATCTGTTTTGTCCTTTCATGACTATTGATGCTGAGTTCAACACCATCACCTTTCAGAATGACCAGTTGCCTGTCTATGCCAATAAATGATGAAAAAGGTCCGTTGCTGCTAATACTTGCAATGCTGATCCGATAATCAAATTCAGTAAATTCGGCATTGATGGGGGAAATGAGTAGCTGTTTTGTGCTTCCACCACCATTTTTCCATGGCGTTGATGGGCAATCTTGATAGCGGATCAGTTGTATGCTGTTATTCAAAATCACCTCTTTATTGGTTAAGAAGGTTTGATTCGCCTTTCTTAGCTTCACAACTTCTAAAGCATGGCTTTGCGATTGCAGAACATTTCTGTGTGACTTATGGATAACGGTACGGAGGCTTTGCTCTTACGGTCAGTGCAGCGTTCCGTTATCCATAATCTAATACCGCAGCTGAGTGCTAGCTGCCAGCTCTGCTTTTATAGACCTTTCTTTTTCAACACATAATTTGCAGCAAGTTCACCGGTGATCCGTTTGCCTTCAGTGTCTAACATGATCAACTGATTTTCACCGACCAAATATTGTGTACCATCTTCTAGAGTGATTTTCTGGCCCAGTTCGTCCCATGTCACTTTACCCATCAGTTTTAAAATCTTTTCATCTTTACCTAAATAAACTGTTTCTTGAACAAAGCTATTATCAGCTTGCAAAGTGATTAGGGTTTGCATTCCTTCACAACTGGCGCAAGGCAATACGCCTTCATAACTACCAGCCCAATCGAGCGAGTTTTGGCTGGTATCACCTACTGGGATGGATTTTGCCGCTTCTGTTTGAGCTTGGGCTGTATTGACTGCCGTTTCTTCTTTTGGGGCTTCTGAGCAAGCCGTGGTGAATAAAGCCAGCAGTGCGATGTAACATAGTGATTTTTTCATAGTAGCTCCAATAGAAATTTTGGGAATTATGCATCAAGTGCACTCATCATACCCGCCAAGGCTAGGATAGGCTAACTTTTGCTATTTCTATTTTTATAACAATAGCTTAAGTTGTTTTTGTGTGGGTTTTAAGTGGCCACTATGTTAGTTGTTAGTCCTAAGCGGTAATTAATGGGATGATAATTTATCCTTTGAAACTAGTCACTTTCAAGATTGAATCTATACTAAAACGTAACTATTCATCGTAAACGGTGGTTTTGTGGCGTTATTTAAGAAAAGTGCTGATGTTATCGAAGATACATCCCATAAGCCTAAACAAGGCATTTGGAAGGTGGCCATTATTGATGATGAACCTGGGATCCATGATGTCACTCGATTTGCGTTAAAAAATCTGACCTTAGATAATCGAGTCTTGCAGTTCTACTCCTGTTACAGCGCTGCTGAAGGTTTAACATTATTTCAAACTGAATCAGATATCGCCTTGGCCTTTATTGATGTCGTCATGGAAACCGATCATGCAGGCTTAGAGCTAGTCCAAAAAATTCGCACTGAATTAAATAACCACAGTACCCGCATTATTTTGCGTACGGGTCAGCCGGGGCAAGCACCTGAAGAGCAAGTTATTCGAGATTTTGACATTAACGATTATAAAGCTAAAACAGAGCTCACCGCGGCTCGGCTTAAGTCTTGTGTGTACACGTCATTGCGCTCCTATCGCGATATAAAAATTATCGAGCAAAGCCAAAAGGGGATGGAAAAAGTGATTGCAGCTTCCACCTCTGTACTTAAGAGCCATACATTGCATAACTTTGGTAGTGCAGTGCTCGAACAGACCTTGCAGCTGCTCAATCTTGAAAGCTCGGCTCTTTATCTCACGAGTTATCATCAAGACCTTTACCTCGATACTCAAATGAATCTGCTGGCCGCCACGGGAGATATGATCAGTTACTTTGAAGGTGGAAGCGTTGAGACTCTGCCAGGGGATGTGCGTGAACATATTATTGAAGCGATAGCGCTAAAAACGTCGCTGATCCGTGACAATATTTATGTTGGATTTTATGAGCTTAGTGGTCATGTTACCAGTATTCTCTATTTACAACACAACACTAAGTTAACGGATTTTCAAGTCAGCATTCTTGAGCTATTTGCGGCAAATGTGAGCTTAACCTTTGAGAACTTATCGGGCCGCGAAAATGTGCAGCAGACGCAAAGGGAGCTAATTTTAATCATTGGAGATGCTATTGAGCAGCGTAGTAAGGAGACTGGAGCCCATGTGCGCCGCGTAGCGCGCATGACAGAAATGCTCGCGATTGCCATTGGTATGAAGGCAGACTTTATCGAAACCATTCGTTATGCGGCGCCTCTTCATGATGTAGGCAAAATCGGTATCCCTGAGAGTATTTTACATAAACCCGGTAAACTCGACGCCGAGGAATGGGCGATTATGCAAACCCACGCAGAGAAGGGCTATAACCTGTTGGTTGGCTCAAATCGTATCATTGCCAAAATGGGCGCTAGAATTGCTTATACTCATCATGAACGTTGGGATGGGCAAGGCTATCCCCGTGGGCTATCGCAGGAAGACATTCCTATTGAAGGCCGCCTGATGGCGATTGTTGATGTCATTGATGCTTTGCTTTCCAAGCGAAGTTACAAAGAGGCTTGGTCTGTTGAGGCGGTGCGCGAGTACATCTTAGCGCAATCTGGTAAACAGTTTGATCCTGTGTTATGTGAAGCCAGCCTTGATTTGTTAGATGTGTTTGCCTCCCTACATATTCACATTCCGGATGAGCCGCTATGACCCGAATGCTTGATCGAATTTTATTTGATGTCAGTAAGTCTCAGGTTATTGATGAGGGGGATCTCATTCAAGCATCACAACTTATCGTGAGCTCAATTTGTAAGGGATTACAGATCTCTCGGGCGGGCATTTGGTTGTTGAGTCCGGATAATCAGAGCATCACTTGTTATTATTCACTCGACAATCAGCAGCCACAAGAAGCGTTAGTGCTCACTCGCGCGCAGTTTCCCCATTACTTTAGCCTGCTCGACAATGAGCGCACAATTGTCGCCAATAAGGCGCAAACGGATCCCGCCACTAAAGAATTTGTCGAAACCTATCTGAAACCGAATCAGATCAGCTCTTTGTTGGATAGTCCTATTCGTCACCACGGAAAAATGGTGGGGATTATTTGTTCTGAGCATCAAGGTGAGGCGAGGGAATGGACTCGGGATGAGAAGGCCTTTGCCTCGGCACTCGCCGACCTTTTTGGTCGAGCCATGAGTGCTAAAGAGATAATTGAATATCAGCAACAGCTCAAGCTCATTAATACCGATCTTGAGCAGAAAGTTGAGCTGCGCACCGCAGAGCTTGAAACGGCATTATCGACTTTAAAATCAACCCAAAAGCACTTAATTGAAAATGAAAAAATGGCGGCCTTAGGCAGCTTAGTCGCCGGTGTTGCCCATGAAGTGAACACCCCCCTTGGCATAGCTGTCACATCCGTGACCCATTGTTTGGATGAGTTATCCCTATTGAAAGGACTCTTTGAGAAAAACGAGCTCGATGAGGATAAATTTGTCAGCTTTATCAATACAATGCAGGATGGTTTATGCTTAATTGAACGTAATCTTTCCCGAGCAGCAGAACTGGTGCATAACTTTAAGCGTACTGCTGCAGATCAATCGATACTGGAACGCGAGCGCTTTAATCTGAAGAATTATATTTTTCAAATATTTAGTTCATTAAAACCCTTGATGCGTAAGAAAAATATCACTTTAAAAGTCGAACTTGACGATAATATTTTTATTGATTCTTACCCCGGTGCGATTGCACAAATTTTCACGAACTTAGTCGCGAACAGTTTTCGCCATGCTTTTCCCGATGATTTTGTCGGTGATAAGCAAATTGTGATAGTGGTTGAAAAAATGGCTTCGCAGATCAAGATGATTTATGAAGATAATGGCGTAGGCATGTCCGATGAAGTGAAAGCCAAAGCATTTGAGCCTTTTTTCACCACCGCAAGGCAGAGTGGCGGAACAGGTCTGGGGATGTCGATTATTTATAATCTGATCACACAAAAACTGAATGGTAATGTGTCACTCTTCTCTGAGCCTAATCAGGGGTTACGAATTGAGATGCTGATCCCTGAAAGTAGTAAAGGTTGAGATAGGTTAGCGTCTTCTTATATGTTTATTAAGTAAAAGACGAATTGAAATCTTACTGAGCCAAGATGGTATTTAGCTTTAGCGGTTTAATATTCTGTTGTTTTTCCTGCATTAACAGCCAACAGCCCTGTTATCCGTTCTTCCTGCTCGCGACATTTTGTATGCTACAATCTTGGCACTTCAACATGGCTTATCAATTCTAAATATTTCAATGAGAAAAGGCATTTTACTGGCGGGCGGTACTGGCTCGCGTCTTTATCCTATGACGCAGGTTGTCTGTAAGCAATTACTGCCCATTTATGATAAACCAATGATTTATTATTCTTTGGTCACTCTTATGCAAGCTGAGATTCGGGATATATTGATCCTTTTTATACCCTACTATTTCGCTGTTTCGCGAATGACTCTATAAGCAGGTATTGGATGAAATATAGCGAAACTGAATTAGCCGAAGTGCTGGTGTTTGAACCCCAAGTGTTCGGAGATGTGCGTGGTTTTTTTAAGGAAACGTTCAGGCAATCCTATTTTGATGCTTGTTTCACTGCAAGAGGACTTGAGCCTCCCGTATTTGTGCAGGAAAACCAGAGTCGTTCGCAATACAATGTCCTGCGTGGATTGCATTTTCAACAGCGTAAGCCACAAGGTAAATTGTTGCGAGTCTGTGCGGGGAGCATTTTTGATGTTGCCGTCGATATTCGGGCTGACTCGGCCACCTATGGAAAATGGGTTGGGCGAGTGCTATCGGCAGAGAATCATCTGCAAATGTGGATCCCACCGGGCTTTGCGCACGGTTTTTATGTTCTTAGTGATTATGCTGATGTTATTTATCAATGTACCCAATATTATGATCCTGAAGATGAAAGCGTTTTAGCTTGGAACTGTGCAGAGTTTGCCATTGATTGGCCATTAATTGCCGCACCGATTTTATCCACCAGAGATAGCATCGCCAGTACACCCTCGTAAAGCCAATCACTGCTTGTATTAAAAGGAATGACAATGAGTTTATTATTTTCGCCTTTAACCTTAGGTCAACTCGAGTTAGCTAACCGCATTATCATCGCGCCTATGTGTCAGTATTCGGCAGAAAACGGCCAAGCAACCGATTGGCATACGATTCATTTAGGGAGCATGGCGTTATCGGGTGCGGGAATGCTCATTTTAGAGGCTACCGCTGTTCTGCCCAATGGCCGAATTTCCTATGCAGATTTAGGCCTATGGGATGACAAAACGGAGGCTGCTTTAGATAAAACCCTCAAATCTATTCGCAAGTATTCAAGTATGCCAATGGCGATACAACTCGCCCATGCGGGGCGTAAAGCATCAACTCGAACACCTTGGGAAGGTGGCGGCACTATTGCACCCGATGAACATAATGGTTGGCAGACGATAGCGCCTTCCGCGCAGGCTTTTAACGAAGGCACAGCATTACCGAGTGCGATGACATTGGATGAAATTGATGAGCTTATATTGGCATTTGTCAGTTCGGCGCAACGTGCCGAACGATTAGGGCTTGATGCGATTGAACTCCATGCTGCCCACGGTTATTTACTTCATCAATTTTTATCCCCATTATCGAATCAACGTATTGACCAATATGGTGGCAGTTTAGAAAATCGTTTGAGCTTATTGTTGGCCGTGTTCGATGCAATTAAAGCAGTGATATCGCCTAAGATGGCACTCGGTGTGCGGATATCAGCGACTGATTGGGTTGATGGCGGTTGGGATTTAACCCAAAGCCTAGTATTGGCAAAAGCATTAGAGGCCCGAGGCTGTGATTTTATCCATGTCAGTACTGGTGGGTTAAGTCCATTACAACAAATTCCTGTTGCAGAACACTTTCAAGTGCCTTTTGCCGAAGCCATTAAAGCTGAGGTAAACACACCTGTGATTGCCGTGGGATTAATTACGGATGCCAATAAAGCAGAAACGATTCTGGCACACGGGCAGGCTGATGCTATTGCACTTGCTCGCACTATGCTCTATGACCCACATTGGCCTTGGCATGCGGCAGCAATATTAGGTGCAACTGTGAAAGCGCCGCCACAGTACTTACGTTCATCGCCACATGGGATTAAATCGCCAATAAAGTAGTGAGCTAATTTGGTAGTGCAGATTTTATTATTGTAAGTTAGTCCTAATAGCAGAAAACAAAACGGGCAAGAATTATCTTGCCCGTTTTGAGGTTACTGCGTACTAATTATTTAATGGGGTCAACACTGGGTCTGGTATACCAAGGCGCACGTGCATCAGTTACATCAAACAAGTTGTACTTACGGCCAAGCATTTGACCGCCGTCGCGGGTCAACGGCATCCATGATAGGAAAGCACGACTATGGGTAGACTTAACCGTCATTAGATCGAATGGGATTGAAATATAGAATCCCTTGGTAAAGCTTCCCTCACCGTATTCATCTGCCGATAGATTAGTTTTAGTCGCAAATGCGCCGACGATAACACCACTATCAAACTGTTTAGAGAAATCAACCGTCACGCCTTTATCTTCGGTGAGATATTGTCCAGCACTGACTCTGAGTAAGGTGTTAGGAAACCACTCCGGTTGGTAATAAGCCGTTGCATGTCCAGTCACTACGCCAGTCTGAACTCGATAGGCACGATTGGTGAGAGGGTCAAATTGATTTTCATCCTTAAAGAACCCAAACATGCTATCGGGATCTCGTTGCTTAGCATAGTTAACATCGAACCCAAAGGCCCATTGACTATTAAGTGGGCGATATAGAAACTCAGTACCAATACCGCCATACATCATCTCTAAATAGCCACCATAGGCTTGATAGGAAATATTATCGCTAAGATTGTCCATCCAAGTGAGTTGCAGGTTATTAACTCTCACTGGGTTATCGTGAACATATTGACGGATTAAGGTTCTTACGCGTTTTAACTCGGTGCCGTCTGGTGGCACGTCATATAAAAACTTATCGTAGTTATCGTATAAATTAAGGTAGAGAGAACCGCCAAATTCGAAGTTATCGGTAAATCGATAGTTGGCACTACCTGTAACACCGATATTAAACATGTAGAAGCTTTCTGAACCACCGAAGGATTGCACCATAGTCGGTGAAATATCAAAGCCAAGCTTGTCTAACCAATTTTTGTCTGAGTGTGTGACTAGTTGGCCTTGAGGTAATGAAGGGACACTGACTTGACTTGCGTCTGTAATCTTCGCATTCAGATAGCCAAAACTTGCTACTTGCGCAAATTTTTCCGCATCAATACGAGTTTCGGTAATTGGCTGGCTATAGTGAGTTTCAATCAAGCGATACTCTTTGATTCGAGTTAGATCGCTACTGTTGGCGAGTATGGTTGCCGCCCTTTGATGGGCTTCATTTCTATCTCGAAACTTAGTTTGCTCACCAATGACAGTGATGCTGTCAGAGTCGAGGTAAATTTTAGGATTGTTATAGCCCGCAATGGATTGTAGATCCTGTGCTACTTTCGACCAGTTAATTGCTGTTTCTAACATGCCCTCTTGTGGCTGTATTAAATGAACGTCAGCGATTTCTGTTGTGGTATCTAAGGTGGCGCTGGCTATTGCAGGCGTTTGTTCAGAAGAATTAACACTCTTTAATGGCGTATTGGTTGTTTGCACATGTGTTAACGGTGCCGCAGGAATTGGCTTATATTTCGCTGCAGCAGGATCGCGTTTAATCTGTGTTAACTCATTAAAATTCGTTTGTAGGCTAAAACCAAGCGTCCAAGTGTTTCCGCGCTCATAGCTTAAGTGCAGATCTCCCCAGTCTCCGAACCGATATAATAGGCCATAGTTAAATTTGCTGTCCTGTGGCATAGCAATACCGCCGCGAACAACTGGAAAGTCGGATTGGTAGTCGTTACCATCGTATTCGACTTTGACGCGTAGTGGGTCCCAAGGCGTTTGATATTCGACACCGCCGAAGAGGGCCGCACAACCTTTAAACCAACGTTGATAATCAACTGTGCCACCTTTACCACCATAGGACGTATCTCGATCGCAGTTATAGTTGAGATCTTTTTTATCCGATGTCAGGTTGCCGCTATTACCGATATATCCCCAGCCAATACCTAAGGTGAAATCTAACGGCCCAACTCGTTTAGTCGCCGCAATAAACTCAGCATCGAATAATCCGGTGCCACCAAAGTCGCGGACACCAATCGAGGTTTCTGGTAGCCAGTTGCTTTCTTCAAGTAGACGGACTTTAAAGTCTATGCCCTTATCCGTGTATTTTGTGTTTCCACTAAAACTGGGGTCGCTACTATAGAGTAAGTCTTGTACTTGGGTATAACGAACTGTGGTTTCAAACCAAGGGAAAAGTTGTACAGAGGCCGTAAAGTGTTGGTATTCGTCGTTATAGCTAGTGGCAAAATTAAACTCGCCTTCAGGTGCCATACGCCCCGTTGGCATCTGCATTAAACCAACACCGCCAAAATCTGATTGCGAGGCTAAGAGTGTGGGATAGCTAAATTCATCGGCAGTCGCATGTAATAGTGGCAAAAGTGCCAAAGATAGTGCGGATAGACGACCTAAAGAATGGAGAGAGTTTTTCATTACAGAGCCCGATTCCTGAGTAATTCAATCATGTTTTCATTCAAACTCGTGTCGTCACCAAAGCCGCTTGAAAACTCAACGTAAAGTGTTGCCCCAGGTGCAATATCCTGAGTCTGATGGTTCCAATAGGCGATAGGTTGTTTTATTGCCTGTCCATCGGGTTGAATTATCCATATAAAACTAGTTTCAGCATTATCGAGTATGCCTGCTTGCTTGAGGTAATCTTTGCTACTTAGTTGATTCTGCCATGTAAAACTCCCCGTTTGAGCCACTGCACCAAGTACAGTGACGGTTGTTGGACGAGGCGGTAAAACTAATAGAAAACGACCATTAATCAGCACATTATACGAATCATTAATTCGAATAACATCAACATCCAGTGGTTGTATTACACGTTGTCCAAGTTTTAAGTTGCGAATGAATTGTGCAAGTTTAGCTAGCTTGGCGATGTAAGCACTGTCGTCTTTAGCTTCGCCCATTTTGGATAGCAGGGTTAAGACTTGCTGGCGTTTAGTCTCTAATACGGCGGTATTCTCAATATCGAGTAATGCTGCACCTAACCAATAAATAGGCACGACTTCATTTTGATTGGTTTTATTATATTTTGGAAGTTGGACTAATCCATCTTGCACTATTTGCTCAATACGCACTGCTGCAGGATAGTTCAGTTGAACCTGAGCATCTTGATTTGTTGATGTGCTGATGAATAGCTGAGTTTCAGCCTGAACAGTTGTCGTTAATACCGAACTAAGTACAAGGGCCAATGGCGCTATGTAATATCTCATAATGGTTCCACTAGGATGCAAATGGCTTAAGTAAAGTGATATCAATAAATGGTAGATTTGGTGCTATCTTCTGGCGACTTTTAATGACGTGTCCATTATCTGGCTTTAACCAAAATTCATTTTGATACTGGATATTCAGGCCTTCTACTGATACTCGCTCACTGTAATGCAGTGCTTGGGTTGGCGTATCGTTGATTAGTATCTCTTCCTCGGCAATAAAAGCAAACTGCGAGTTAATTTTATATCCATAATGGTATCCTGGCTGCCAATCAATAGTTCGAGTCCAAGTTTTAGGGGTACTGCTTAAATGCAAACCTAAGAGAATAGGATCGGGTTCAGAGCTTTCTATTGCGGCTAAATTGCCAGTAAGTAGACTTTGAGTTTTTACTAAACGTCCGTTCACTGTCACTAACATAGCGTTATCCGCGGAGAGCCATTTTAGCTCAATTACTTCCGGTACAGGTCTGACTGGGGTGAGAGTTTGTCTCGGTTCCGCAAAGGCTAAAACAACAAATGCTTGGGGGGTGTCATCAATCTTGACATAAATGCTGGCATAGGGATTAGCTTTCACTTGCTCGGTTGTGAGCTTAACATCGCTATCTCCAACGAAAGCCAATTTCATCGTATCGTTGAGGGCGCTAATTCGTTGACTACAGCCAGAAATTCCCATTAATGCAATGGAGGCTGTGAGTAGTGATAGTAGTTTTTTATTTATACGCATCCGAGTTGCTTATTCTCAATAGTCATAAATATCAAATGTAGAGAGAGGTGAGTCTTATTTCAAGAAATGGAGCAATTCCTACTCTCTAGAGAAACAAAAAAAACAACCGCCAGTAGGCGGTTGTTTGATAGCTATATCAGACTGATTAGTTGCCAGTACCAGTGGTAGTGTTAGTACCTGTACTCGTGATTGGGTTGCCATCAGAGCTGTTAGAGATTGCAACAGCACCGGCAATCGCAGCACCAGCAGCAACAGAACCAGCAACGATTAAACCAGTGCTGTTAGCTGCAGCGTTAGTGCCTGCTGCTTTGCCTTCAACTGCATTTGCAGCCATAGAGCTGAATGCTGTCATTGCAACGATAAGTGCTAGTGAAGTTTTTTTCATCGTGATTCCCTTTTTGAAAAAATATGCATGATTTTTTGATAATCTAGTACAGCATAGTAAGCGATGCAAACAAAATTATCAATGTTAAATCCATCTTCTTGCTCATGCGAAAGTTTGAATTTCGGCACTAATATTCAAGCTATATCTATCCATTTGGCATGATTTTTAGTGAAGAAACTGAATAAGTCGTTAGCTTATTTTAAGCAAAAGAAATCTTTAAGTTCATCGATTTTTTCCATGGCATCTTTATAGCCTAAGTCGATTAAAGCGCTGGTATAAGTTTTTTCGAAGAGTAGGTAGGACACAATACTTGAGTCTGATTGCCGGTCTATACCAATGAAGCCGAGTAAGGTTTTAACGGCCCATGGCATGTCATCATAGAAGCGGGCAGCAATTTTGCTGAGATCTTCGCTAGGTTTGATGACTAGGGCTTTAATCGGATGCAAGGCGAGTTTGTTACGGCTTGACTCAGGAATCAGGCTTAAGGTGTTATTGATCCTTTCAAGTCTCTCAAGGTCGCTGTTTAAGGTATCTGAAAAGATGGTATCGAGCAGATGACCCGCTATTGTCGCTGTTTTGGGGTGATATTCTAGTTCCATAGGAAAGTGCTTGTGCGGGCTCTCTAAGTTAATGACTAAGAGTT
This sequence comes from Shewanella sp. S23-S33, assembly GCF_043359565.1. Taxonomy (NCBI): domain Bacteria; kingdom Pseudomonadati; phylum Pseudomonadota; class Gammaproteobacteria; order Alteromonadales; family Shewanellaceae; genus Shewanella; species Shewanella sp. S23-S33. Next base: position 117,171 of record NZ_JBHFFD010000019.1, read on the forward strand.
TTTCGGCGCCTAAATGAATAGGGCTTGAGAGCGGTGCTAGCTGATGGACTGAACCATCACCATAATAGGCTTGGTTGAGTTTAATGGATGGAAATACCATAGGGATTGCTGAACTGGCGAGTAGGTGCTCGGTATTGAGCATGATACGTTCGCCACTGCGACGGGCACGGGTCCAGTTTTCGATTTCTTTCGCGGCTTGGAAAAAGGTCACTGAGCGAGAGTTATTATAACAAGAGGCATCCACACTCAGTGCCGTCAGTGAGCCATTACGGATATTACGGTCGATACGTTTAAAGTCGATGAGCTCATTGAGTAAGCCTCTTAGCGGATCATTATCGAGCAGACTGCCTGCATCGGTATTGACCTTATCATCTTGCATGCCTTTGAGGGCCATTTTCGTTAGATGGCTGAGAACGCCTGTGATCGAAGCTCGGTAGACTTTTCGGGTTTCAAAATGGCGCCAAACCCATTCGAGTTTTCTGACGCCTAGGTGAAAGCAAGAGGCATGGGTCGCGATAGCGGTGCCATTGATGGCACCCGCAGAGGTTCCGCAAATAATTTTAAAGGGAATACCATGATTGCGTGGATAAAGCTGGACCAGTGCTTTTAGCACGCCGACTTGGTAGGCGGCCCTAGCGCCGCCACCGCCTAAGACTAATGCAGTTGATGTAGGCAATCTTCAGACTCAATTTATTGTTTTAATAGTTTTATTAAAGCAACGCCCCCCTATAAAAAGCAAGTCGGTAGACTCAATTAGTTGCAAATTTCGATTTATCGTTTATTCGATTGCTGGAACATTTCGCTTTAGACAATTAATCCGCTGTAACTTTGGTCGTTTTGCTGAGGCCAAAGCAATGCTCCGATGTTGGAAACTCACCCGTTCTCACTTCTTGGGCATATTGGGCGCAGGCCTTAGTGATCAATGGTCCTAAGTCGATATAGCGTTTAGCAAATTTAGGCGTGTAGTCAGAAAATAAGCCTAAGATATCCTCAGTCACGAGCACTTGACCATCGCAGGCGGGTGAGGCGCCAATGCCTATGACTGGGATTGAGACTCCTGCCGTCACTGTGCGCGCCGCGAGCTCGGATGTGCCTTCAATCAGTATGCTAAAAGCGCCTGCTTGCTCAAAGTCTTTCGCTAAACTAACGAGGGCTTCGATGGCGGCAGCATCCCTTGCTTGGGTTTTAAATCCACCCAATTGATTGACGTGTTGTGGCATCAATCCTATGTGTGGCATCACAGGGATCCCTCGCTGGGTTAAAAAGCGAGTGGTGTCGAGCATCTCTGCGCCACCCTCAAGTTTTACCGCCTGCGCGCCTGTGTGTATCAATACTTGGCTGGCATGTCTAAAGGCTTGCTGAGGTGATTCTTGATAACTTCCAAAGGGCATATCGATAATCACGCAGGCATGTGCTGCGCCGCGAGTGACAGCAAGGCCATGGTTAATCATCATTTCTAAGGTAACCCCGAGAGTAGAGTCTTGCCCATAAACCACCATACCGACGGAGTCGCCGACGATAATCATATCCACATGGGGATCGATAATTTCTGCCATCGGCTTTTCATAGGCGGTGAGAGCAACTATGGGGGTTTTACCTTTCATTTTTTGTAATGTAACGGGCGTTACGCGATTTTTATCCATGTGGATACTCATGTCATCTCCAATTTATTCAGTCTGATATGACATGTTAGCGTTTGCAGCTTTGGCTTTAGCTCGATAGATTGACTTAATGTCTAGATATAAAGACACTTCTTTGCATAAAGGTACTTCTAAACAAAGAGGCGCTTCTATACGGAAGAGGCTCGATAATACGAAAAGAAGCTTCGATATAAAAATCACCTTGGGCGATAACACCTTGAATCAAGTCACTGACACGCATTTATCCCAGCAGCATATTACTCAGCACACGCAGGTCGCACCTTCACGTTTAGCCGCCGCAGGGCTAAGTGCCTCCATCATGTTGCTTAAACGAACACTCAAGCCGTTTGAACATGTGCAGCGCCATAGTCATTCCTGGGGACAGGTCATTTATGCCAGTCAAGGTGTGTTGAGTGTGATCACGCCTGCTGGGCGTTACATTGTGCCGCCTGAGCAAGCGGTGTGGGTGCCTCCCTTTGTCGATCATGAGGTTATCGCGCTAGGTCAGGTGCAATTGAGTAGTCTGTATTTGGATGAAACCCGGATAGGCGGGTTTCCACCCGACTGTACTTGTTTGAGTGTGAAGCCTGTTTTGCAGTTATTACTGCAAGAGGCTAATGCCTTAGTGAAGAGTGAGGCCGGGCTAATTGATCCCGATTTTAAGGATAGCGTCATGCGGCTCTTGCTGGTGATCCGTGACTTTATGGTACTCGCCCCTAAGGTCGCCTTGGATTTACCTTATCCTAGGGATAAAAAATTACTGCGCATTACCGAGGCTTTGCTTGCCGATCCAAGTGAGCAACGTACTTTGGTGGATTGGCAGCGGGAGGTCGGTGCCTCGGCCCGCACGTTAGCGAGATTATTTAAACAGCAAACAGGGCTGAGTTATAGCCAATGGTTGCAAAGGCTTAGATTGCAGGTGGCGATTCAAATGCTCAGCCGAGGTGAATCTGTGCTCACTACAGCGTTATCCTTAGGTTATGCCTCGGGTTCAGCCTTTGGTTATATGTTTAGGCAGTTGATGGGCGTCGCTCCGAGTCAGTACCTGTTAGCGCAAAATACCTTGCCAAAAATACAGTGCCCAAAATACAGCGGTAAACAGCCGCATATAAAAAGTCATGTTGCGAGCCAATGTGAACGATGAAGGTCAATAAAAAGTCCAATAAAAAACGCACTTAAGCTGGGCTCAAGTGCGTTTCGTTTTTGATCTTCAGCTTGTCTACATTTCGCGTTGAGGCTTAGCCTTTGACTGCGTTTTTCAGGAAGTCGAGCAGTTGATCGAATGGAATATCTTGTTTTTCACCTGTGCGGCGGTTTTTGTATTCAAATACGCCAGCATCGATATTGCGATCGCCAATCACCACTGTATGTGGGATACCAATCAGTTCCATATCGGCGAACATCACGCCTGGACGCTCTTTACGATCATCCAATAACACTTCGATACCCGCTTCGTTTAAGTCTTTGTATAACTGCTCGGCGATATCGGTGACGCGGTGCGACTTGTGCATGTTCATTGGCAGAATGCCCACGCTAAATGGCGCAATCGCTTCTGGCCAAATGATGCCACGGTCATCGAAGTTTTGTTCGATGGCTGCTGCCACAATACGGCTCACGCCGACACCGTAACAACCCATTAGTAGCACCTGTGACTTGCCATTTTCGTCAAGTACAGTCGCGTTCATCGATTTAGAATAGTTAGTACCCAGTTGGAAAATATGGCCCACTTCGATACCGCGTGCCATAGCATAAGTGCCTGAACCATCAGGTGTTGGTTCGCCTTCGACTACGTTACGGATATCGGCAACTTGTGCCGTTGGCAGATCGCGTTCCCAGTTGATACCAAAATAGTGTTGGTCATCAACGTTAGCACCGGCGGCAAAATCGCTCATTACGCTAACGCTGTGATCGATAACGATAGGGATGTTAAGACCGATAGGGCCAAGTGAGCCTGGACCTGCGCCAATGGCGTCACGGATCAGCGCTTCTGGCGCCATTTCCAATGGTGATGCGACTAAGTCTAACTTATCGGCTTTGACTTCGTTGAGTTCATGGTCGCCACGAACGATTAACGCCACTAGCGGAGCGGCTTCGGTTGCACCGACTACGATCAAGGTTTTGACCGTTTTAGTGATATCCAAACCAAACTGCTCAACTAATTCCGCAATGGTCTTCGCATTTGGGGTATCGACTAAACGCAATGCTTCAGTGGCTGCGCCGCGTGGCTCAGTTGGCATAGGTGATTCGGCTTTCTCAATGTTAGCCGCGTAATCGCTGCCCGTTGAGTAAGCAATTAAATCTTCACCGCTTTGTGCCAGAACATGGAACTCGTGTGACATGCTGCCACCGATTGAACCCGTATCAGCTAAAACTGGGCGGAAAGCTAAGCCCATGCGCAATAGAATGTTGCTATAGGCTGTGTACATAGCCTCATAGGTTTCATTCATGGTATCGACGTCAAGGTGGAAAGAGTAGGCGTCTTTCATCAAGAATTCGCGTGAGCGCATCATGCCAAAACGTGGACGAACTTCGTCACGGAATTTGGTTTGAATTTGGTAAAGATTCAGTGGTAATTGCTTGTATGAGCTGACTTCTTTACGAATCAGATCGGTGATCACTTCTTCATGGGTTGGCCCCAGTACGAAGTCGCGATTGTGACGATCTTTAAAGCGCAGCAGCTCGGGACCAAACTTTTCCCAACGACCTGTTTCTACCCACAAGTCTGCCGGTTGCACCATAGGCATTAGAATTTCAATTGCACCGGCTTTGTTCATTTCTTCACGAACAATGGCTTCGACTTTACGCAATACGCGTAAGCCCGTGGGGAGGTAGCTGTAAAGGCCCGACGCATTACGACGGATCATGCCCGCACGTAACATTAATTGATGACTAATGACTTCTGCGTTGGCAGGAGTTTCTTTCTGTGTTGATAGCAGGTACTTGCTGACGCGCATTACCGATGTCCAAATTTGAGTTGAATGGTCGCCATTTTATCACCTGCTTTGGTGATGTCACCTAGGGATTTAGGTTAAATTCAACTAGCTGGGAGATAAATAGCATTTTTTGATGCTGGATAACGGATAACGGATAACGGATAACGGATAACGGATAACGGATAACGGATAACGCAAGGAAGAGCGCTGCGCTGTTAGAGAGTGACTTCGTCACTGCTAGTATCAAGATAATCCTTATTGCTTACTTATCTCGTCTATCACCAATCACTTTGGCGGGGTTGCCAGCCACTATCGCCCAGTCGGGTACATCTTTCGTCACTATGCTGCCCATGCCGACCACGGCGTGATCGCCAATGGTCACACCATCGACTATGCCTGCTTGAGCACCAATCCACACATCTTGGCCAATAACAATGCCTTTGGAGTTGGCGGCTTGTTGATAGATGGGCGTATCGGGCTCCATGCCATGGTTAAAGGCGTAAAGGGTGACATTATTGGCGATGCGGGTTTGATTGCCTATCTGAATCCCGACCCTGCCGCCATCGAAGGAGCAACCATGATTAATCGCCACTTCGTCCCCTAGCGTGATAGGCCCATGCAAAAAACACTCGGCGGCGATCATGCAGCGATTACCCATGCGGATATCACGATTGGGTTCGGCAAATAACTGCGCCTCGGGGGCGATAAAGCATTGCTCGCCGATAGTTACCGTTTCGAGGGCGCAAAGTCTTGCTTGAATATCATCTTGCCAAGGTTTAGCCCAGATTAAATGTTTCTCTTTTAAAGAAAAATACAGCCACGGCATCCAAGAGAGCCGCTTTTTATGCTGGCTTTGATAATCAGGTTTTGATGTAGGCGTTGGCGCGGACATTTAGCCACATTTCCCCGGTTTGAGTTCTAGTACCAAGATGTATTCTTGGTCATTGTCATCGACCGCCATGTGCCAGAACACATCTAAATCATAGAGGGCGACTTGATATAACTTAGGATCGTCCTTGGCTTTTTTGTAGGCGGGGCGCGGATCTTGCCCCAGCACACCGCGGATAAGCAGAGCTAAATCTGTGTAGGTTTCCTGCTCGGCGTAACGCTCAATCTGTGTCTTGGCATGGTCAGAATACACCACTGAAATCAGTTTAGGCGCGTCTTGGGCAATGCCGCCTACAGCATCGGTAATAGAATCTGAGAAAGGAATGTATGGCTTAATATCAATTATCGGTGTGCCATCGAGCAGATCCATACCGGAAATTTCGAGGCATACTTTGCCCTTGCGCTGCACTACGCCGTGCAATTTCACTACAGACTGACCTATACCATTGGGGCGAAAAGTGGAGCGAGTGGCGAACACGCCGAGTTTTTCATTGCCGCCTAAACGCGGCGGGCGCACTGTGGTTTTCCAACCTTGGGCAAGATTCTCATGGAAGCAAAACAGTAACCAGAGATGTGAATATTGCTCTATGCCACGCACCGCATCGATATGATTCACATGGGGCTCGAGCTCGACATAACCACGCGCTTCAACAAGTCCGGGTTGTCTTGGAATGCCAAATTTTTGTTTATAGGGCGTGCGGCATGTTGCCACTGCGATAATTTGGTTGGTAAATGTCATGCAAAAAATTACCTAAAAAGATAAATATAACAACCGCCTAAGCTCATCATTCTAAGCTAATCATTAAGGCCCATCTTTGTGCGCTAATAATGCAGCGTTGGTCACGAAGCGTTAGCCATTAAGCGGTTGATAGGGGCAATCTTAGAACACTATAGGATCACGCCGCGAGCAGTATGCTTAATATGCGTGAGGCTTACTCTGTTGTAGCCGTTTTTACTGCTTGACCAACGCATAATGCGCGGCTGATACAACCTTGGGCAGCTTCTTCAAATATGACACATTGCTTGATGATAATGCCGTTAGCTCCTTTATCTGCGGCATTGCGACGGGCTTCGGTTCTGGCATCGGCAAGTGATGCGGGCGCACCGTTGGTATCGGCCTGACAGGACTCACCTTCGACCAATCCTTTTAATTCATAATGACCTTTCGGCAAGGTATCACCTTCATAGAGGATGACATCGGATGCCTTGAAATAGTCATTAATCGCCTCACTGTCCAAATTACTGTTAAAACTGTAGTCGCTTGCACAGGCACTGAGCAGGAGCACTAATGCACTTGAGAGGATAATTTTCATGGTTTGACCTGAGGTTGAGGAGAAAACTGCGCAGCCTTGGTAGGCTGCGCCGATGCGATATTATTATCTGAGTAAATTCTACCGCTTAAGGTACTTTTGATAAAGCTGCTGATGGCGATTATTCAGATCTATCTGCCGCCCTTCAATCCAGATAGCCTCAATTTTATTGGTCATAGGGTCGAGAATGTCCCCCTCTGACAGCACGACACTGCCTTGGTATCCCACCGCTATCGCACCTAAATCTTCCACACCTAACAGTTTTGCGGCATCTAAGGTGATGGATTTCAGTGCTTGTTCAGGCGTTAAACCATAGGCGGCGCTGTAACCTGCGGCGTAGGGGAGGTTACGGCTATTCCAGTCCGATGAGAACCCAAGGGCGAAGGGAATACCTGCATTGGCGAGTAAAGATGGGATCTTAAAGGGTAAATCGACTGGCTCATCTTTACGTTTAGGCAGACTCAAGGTATGAGGGTAAATGACCCCAGCTTTAACTTCCCTTAGGCTTGAGTCCAAACGCCATGCATCGTATCCGCCGACAATTACCAGTTTGAATTGGTATTTTTTCGTCAAGGCGATCACTTGCTCAATTTGGCCAACACTGTCGGCATGTGCAAACAGTGTCGCTTTGCCTTGGTATAGCGGCAACATGGCATGCCAGCGCAGGTTGTTGGTCGCGGACTGCGGATCTTCATCCTGGTTTTTGTCTTTACCGTTGGCCTTATCACTTAAGAAATAGCGATAGCCATCTTCAAAGGCGATATTGAGCTTGTCGATTGCCTGCTGATTTTTCTCGATGGCCTTGGCTTTCTCTTTTTCATCTTCTGGCATGCGTTTGATTTGCGGCCAATAGACATGGAACTGTCCAGCACTTGGCGTCAGCGCATCTTCAATCGTCCATGCATCGAGATCCACCAGTACTGATTGTCCAGCTAACCCATCACCGCTCGGGACGATTTGTGCGTGGGTAATGCCGTTGTAACGTATGGTCGGGATGAGCTCCGAATCCGGATTATAGGCTGTGGCCGTGCTGATCTGTGGGTTGATGTAGCCCACCTCGGTGTTATCGACCGTTGGGCGGCTCATTTCAATTTCGACTAAGCCTAAGCTGGTGTCTAGGGCGATTAAGCCCGGATACAAGTGTTTACCGCTGGCATCGATGATTTGAGTGTCACTGGTTTCTGCGGTTGCATTGTTGATTTGGCTGGTCAGTTGAGGCCCAACTGCCGTGATCTTGCCATTTTCAATCAAGACGTCTGTGTTGCTGAGCACGCCTTGAGTGACTGTGTGCACAGTGGCGTTTTTTATCAGTACGCTGCTGCTTTGTTTAGGCGTAGGTACGATATCATTGGCCATAACTGGGGCCTGCGTGATGCAAATTGCGCCGAATAGCGCCACAAACAAAACGGTTTTAGATAAATGTTGCATTATTTGGCTCCCTCATGAGCGTGGCCCCATGCCTGATAGTGGGTGTCGCAGTGCCACTGTGGCTCGTTGAGTGGCGTGACTTTTTCACCCGCTTTAGTTTGGTCATCACTGCTGAGAATTTTTTGGATAAGTGCGGCTCGCTCGTTCACCACAGCTTGCTGGGCAACTTGGTCTTGGTCGCGGTCAAAATAGCGTTTTCCTTCAACCCATACCTGCGTCACTTTGGCGTAAATAGACAGAGGCTCTGCGTTCCAGAGTACGATATCGGCCATTTTGCCTGGGGTGAGTGAACCAACAAATTCATCGACTCTTAATTGTTTGGCTGGATTGATAGTGACCATGTTCCAAGCGTCTTCCTTCGACATATTGCAATACATCATAGACTTAGCCGCTTCTTGGTTGAGTCTGCGCTGCATTTCATAATCGTCTGAGTTAATGCTGGTGGTCACCCCTTTGTTTTGCATCAGGCACGCGTTTTGCGGAATCGCATCATACACCTCAAACTTATAGGCCCACCAATCGGCAAAGGTCGAGGCGCCAGCACCATGGGTAGCCAGTTCACTCGCCACTTTGTAACCTTCGAGCACATGGGTAAAGGTTTGTACTTTAAAGTGATAGGCCTCGGCTAAGCGGATAAACATCAGGATTTCTGACTGCACATAGGAATGAATGTGCACATCACGCTGCTGATTTAATACTTCGGCCACTGCTTGCAGACGGTAACTTGGGCGCGGAGCGACGGTTTTCTTTTTATCGCTGGAGCGCAGATTATCATAGGTTTTTAACGCCTTTTCATAGGCGATAGCAGCGTCGAAGGTTTCTTCAAATAACGCTTTTACTCCCATGCGAGTCTGGGGGAAGCGCTGAACAAATTTCTCACCCCAGTTACTCTGTTTGACGTTTTCACCTAAAGCAAATTTGATACTGGCGGGCGCGTTAGTAAATTTGAGTTGTTCGGCCGACTCGCCCCATTTCATTTTGATCAGTTGTGATTGGCCACCGATAGGGTTGGCGCTACCGTGGAGTAATTGCGCGCTGGTGACGCCGCCCGCTAAGGCACGATAGATTGAAATATCGTCGGGATTAATAATATCGCCAATGCGTACTTCAGAGGTTACTGCGTCTGTTCCTTCGTTAGTACCGCCATTAATGGCGATATGCGAGTGTTCATCGACTATGCCGGCGGTGAGGTGTTTACCCGTTGCATCGAGGACTTGATAACCTGATGGCGTACTTAATTGTTGGCCAATTTTTTCGATGCGGCCATTGGCCATCAAGAGATCAGCATGTTCGAGAATGCCTTGCTTATCCGATGTCCACAGGGTGGCATTTTTGATGTGTAGCTTCTCAACATTAGGGGCTTTGCTCAGTCCGTAAGCGACGTTAGGGAAGGTGAGGTGACTCAGTAGGCTCGTGTTGGCTTCATTCTTGGGAGCATGATTGCTTGTTTGGTCTGCTTTTTTGAGCTTTGCAGTTTGAGTTAAAGCGACACCTGCAACATTTGTAGTGCGACTTTTTGCATCGACCATACGACCTTGAATGCCGTCATCGGCCATCCACAGCGTAAAGCGGCTAAGGCCGTTAATGCCTGCGGCGCTCAAATTGGCAGTAAAGCTCAATCTCCCGTTATCATCTAACTTAAGTTGAGTGAGTGAGATACTTTGTTCGCCACTGCTTAAATTGCCTTGGATGTTGGGTTTATCACTTTTACTTTCATCATGTAGCGATAAATCTAGTGTGAGGTTATTGAGGCTTAATTGGTAACCTCCCAGTAATCGTGCTTGGGGAAGTGAGCGCAGACTTTGCTCCTGACCTTGCAACCAAACACTGTAGATCTGGCCATCTTTAAAGATATTGCCTTTAGTGATAACAAAGTCAGCCATATAACCGGGCGCGAGTTTACCGGTAAAGTCGGCGGTGCCTGTCATCTCTGCGGCTTGGGTGGTGAGTGCCGCGAGAGCGTTTTCTTCACTTAAACCTTGGGCGATGGCTTGGCGTAGGCGCGGCCAGAAGGCATCGGTCTTAATCCCAAACTGCGTTAACGCAAAGGGGATACCCGCGTTAGCTACCGCTGCAGGGTTGGTTGGTGCACGTTCCCACTGTCTTAAATCCGCCAGTGATACTTCACGATCAGCATCATCTGTGCCGACATCGGGTGCCTGCGGATAGTTTAAAGGCAAGATCAACGGATAGTTCAGCGCCTTTAACTCATTGATGCGTGAGTATTCTTGACCATTACCAAGTAGGTTGGCTGGCAGTTTATGTTCTTTGAGTAAATGGGCTGCACGTAATTGGTCGTTGAGATTTTTGGTTTCAAAGATAATTTGCTTATCAGCTAAATTATCTAAACGCTCAAAGGCGATATTAAATTCGACTTGATTGTTTATTGCGCCATTGGCAGGTTTGTTTTTATTTTGGTTATACCAATTTGCATCGGCAAAGGTTTGCCTAATAAGTGCAATGCTGCCCATTAATGATGAAGGATAATCTTGTTCAGACGAACCTTTATCAAATGCCATAAAAGGTTGACTGCGGGCGCGATAAATCACTTCATTAGCCGTTTTGTCTGCTAATGAAAGGCTGACACCCGTCCCACGGAAGATACCGTCGAGTTTACTACTTTGCACACTGGTGAAACCATTATTAATCCACTCTTTTGCGCGTTCTTTATTGGGGTAAACGTAATTAAACCATTCTTTTTCAGAATGAATTGCACCATTTTCCGCATTACCACCGATACGCTTTATATCATAGACGGGGCGAGTGATCTTAAGTTTGGGATATTCGAACTCAATCCCATAATCGGTAAAAGGATCGATAAATCCGGGATAAATTGTATAACCACTCAAATCGATTCTAAATGCGCCAGCGGGAATGTCGTTGTGCTCAATAATGGCTTTAATTCGATTATTTTCAATTAATAAAGTGGCATCGCTTAAACGCTTTCCCGGTGCAATAATTAATTCAGCATGGGTAAATGCAGTGAGTTTACTGGATGTTGTTCCAGTATTGAGTTGGGCAAATGTTGTTTGTGATACTAAGCTAGCGATTATGCTGCAGCTTATCATTATCTTATTGTTTATCTGCATTATTTTATTCAATCGAGTGAGGGTGAACAAAGAGTAACTGAAAGCAGATGTAAATACTAAGGCTGAATTGTAACGTAATTTGAGCGGGAGTGAGGTACAGAATTAACGGCTGTTGTTTAAGTTTGAAACGATTGATGGATATAAAAAAGCTCGCAACTAATGCGAGCTTTTATGCAAACTGGTGTTGGCAATTAGCGCCATCACACTTGGTTGGATTAGATTAAGAAATCTTCCATAGAACGACCTTTGTTGATCTCGTTCTTAAATACGGTAGGCATACGGCCTTGGCCAGTCCATTGAACCATTTCACCGTCAACTTCAATTTGGTATTTGGCTGGACGAGGAGCGCGTTTCTTCGCAGCAGCTTTAACAGCTACGCCACCTAAGTCATCAATTGATAAACCAACGGCTTCCATTTGTTGACGGATTTCTTCAATCTTAGCATTACGAGCTGCCATGGCTTGTTCTTCTTCCTCAGCCATAGACTCGCGTTCTACTAAAATTTTATCTAATTTGTCGGCTAAATCACGTAACTCTTCAACGCTAAGTTCTTTTACTGCAGCTTTAAAACGACGGCCGTGAGTTAATATCTCTAAAAATTCGCTCATATCTATTTTCGTCCCACTCTATTTTTAATACAGGATAATGGTGAACAACACCTAAATGATAGAAACTAATATAGCTCGAATCAAATAAAATTATGCGTTTTAAGGAAATTAAATATTATTTATTTTTTGAACTTTTCTTATTCCCTCAAATAAGTGTCCAAAAAAGTGGCCGTTGCAGCGGATTAAAAAATACAAACAGGCGTTTGACTTTGGTTGACGTTAACGTTAACAGGACGTAAAGTTGCTCTATCCTGCATTGGTATTAACCAATGTTTTGTCCATGTACATGAAAGTGTAGGAAGGAAACCCTATGAAAGTATTGGTGCCCGTTAAGCGCGTTGTTGATGCCAATGTGAAGGTCAGGGTCAAAGCTGACAATACAAGTGTTGACACTGCAAACCTAAAAATGGCGTTGAACCCTTTTTGTGAAATCGCAGTAGAAGAAGCGGTTCGTTTAAAAGAAGCGGGTAGCGCTACTGAAGTGGTTGTTGTCAGTATTGGTAATAAAGCCGTGCAAGAACAACTGCGTACCGCGCTTGCATTAGGCGCAGATCGTGCGATTCATATCGATACTGAAGAAGAGCTCGTGCCAGTGTCTATCGCCAAATTGCTCAAAGCGGTACAAGACAAAGAACAAGCAGAGCTGGTGATTTTTGGTAAGCAATCCATCGATGGTGATAATAACCAAACTGGCCAAATGTTTGCCGCGTTAATGGATATGCCACAGGCAACCTTTGCTTCAGAAATCAAATTAGAAGCGAATACATTACAAGTCACCCGTGAAATTGACGGCGGCATGCAAACTCTTAAACTGCCTTTACCTGCTGTTGTGACCGCCGATTTACGTTTGAACGAACCCCGTTACGCTTCATTGCCTAACATAATGAAAGCTAAGCGTAAGCCATTAGAAGTATTTACTGTGGCAGACTTAGGCGTGACGTTAAAGAGTCACCAAACGATTGTGAAGGTCACTCCGCCAGCTGAACGTAAAGCGGGCATCATGGTAGCGTCGGTAGCTGAGCTAGTTGAAAAGTTAAAAAATGAAGCGAAGGTGATCTAAATGGCCATTTTAGTATTAGCTGAACATGATAATGCAGCACTGAAACTCGATACGGCAAAAATTGTTACCGCTGCCCGTGCCATAGACGATGAAGTACATGTCTTAGTTGCGGGTCACCAATGTGGCGCGGTTGTCCAAGCGGCACAGGCACTACAAGGCGTTAGCCAAGTACTCGTTGCCGATGCCAGCGTGTATGAAGCGCATTTAGCGGAAAATTTTGCCAAATTGCTGGTAGACTTAGCGCCAAACTATGGTCACATTCTGGCCTCGGCTTCAAGTTTAGGTAAGGATACGCTTCCGCGCGTGGCGGCTTTATTAGATGTCGCGCAAATCTCAGAAGTTATTACCGTCGTCAATGCGGACACCTTTGTGCGCCCTGTGTATGCGGGTAATGCCTTAGCGACAGTGCAAAGCCATGATGCCATTAAAGTGATGACAGTGCGCGCCAGTGCGTTTGACGCTGCGCCAGAAGGTAACAGTGCGGCTGTGACGACACTCGATAAAGTGTTTGAAGCGAGAACTCAGTTTGTTTCTCAATCGCTGACAGTTTCTGCCCGTCCAGAGTTAGGCAATGCTGGCATTATCGTATCTGGTGGCCGAGGCATGGGCAGTGGTGAAAACTTCGGCATGTTGGAGCAACTTGCTGATAAGCTCGGCGCAGCAGTTGGCGCATCACGCGCTGCAGTTGACGCAGGTTTTGTGCCTAACGATTTACAAGTGGGTCAAACCGGTAAAATCGTTGCGCCAAACTTGTATATTGCCGTCGGTATTTCTGGCGCGATTCAACATTTAGCCGGCATGAAAGACGCTAAAGTCATCGTTGCAATCAACAAAGATCCTGAAGCGCCGATTTTTCAAGTTGCCGATTATGGACTCGTTGCAGATCTGTTTGAGGCGGTTCCTGAGCTGATTACAAGTCTCAGTTGATTTTATCTGTGATCTAGGTCACATTAAGTGGCTTTGTGGTAGCATCTGCTAAGCCGCTTATGTTTTTATGTGCCTCACGCCCGTGCAAGGGCGTTCTTAGAAGTAGAGGCGCGCCAAATATTAGTAGTGATCAGTAGGGTGATTCCGTTGATCGATTGCGAAAGGATTTGGTGCCGAAGTGGTTCGATTTATCACGATCAACTGCTGGGGTTGTACCTAATAGGTGCAGCACTGCCATAGTATTTTCCGATATGGATATTGGGAATAGTTACTATGGAGCGCTACTGATAGGACAGGTGACCTTGGGTATCTATTGCCTTTTCCCACCAGTTCAGTCGCCCTCCATTCGTATTTAACGAAGATAATAATCAATGACTGTTATGAATTATGCCGATTCGGCACTTTCCTTGTTGCCGCCTGCGGTGGCTATCGTGTTGGCGATCTTGACTCGCCGTGTACTGCTTTCTTTGGGGTTAGGTATTTTAATTGGTGCTTTATTGCTCAATCAATTTTCACCTTTAGCAACGGGTGAGTTTGTATTTAATGGCGTTAAAGGGCTTTTTTGGACTGATAAAGGTCTAAATTCGTGGAACTTATATATTCTCGGTTTCTTAATTGTACTGGGAATGATTACAGCGTTAATTACCGTAAGTGGCAGCGCGCGGGCTTTTGCCGATTGGGCTCGTTTACATATACGTAATAAACGTGATGCTAAACTATTGACCATGTTTTTAGGTTGCGTAGTTTTTATTGATGATTATTTCAATAGTTTAGTTGTTGGTTCGGTCGCTCGACCTGTTACCGATCGTTATTATGTTTCCCGTGCTAAGTTAGCTTATTTATTAGATTCTACTGCCGCGCCTGTGTGCGTTATTTCTCCAGTTTCGAGCTGGGGCGCTTATATTATCGCACTCATTGGCGGGATATTAACTGCCCATGGTTTTGCTGATACGGGTCATTTGAGTATTTTTATTCAAATGATCCCAATGAACTTTTACGCAATCTTCTCCTTGTTATTATTACTTTTTGTTGTCTTTATGGGATTAGATGTTGGGCCAATGCGTGAGCATGAGCTCAATGCCCAACGTGGTAATTTATACGATGAGTCTAAAGGATTACCGCCTGGGGCTAACGCGGATTTACCTGAAGCCGAAACCGGTAAGATTTTAGGTCTATTTCTGCCGATTACCGTGTTGGTATTTGCAACCCTCTATTTTATGATTAACAGTGGCGCTCAAGTACTCGCGGCGGAAGGGATTGAATTTAATATTATTTCTGCTTTTGAGAAAACCGATGTCAGTTCATCACTTTTCTTTGGTGCATTAATTGGTCTAGCGGTTTCGCTGATATTGAATTTAGTGCAAGGCGTTGAGAAATTGATGATAGTCAAAGGTATAGTGCAGGGCGCTCGCTCTATGCTGCCGGCGATTTACATCCTGTTATTTGCTTGGACAATCGCAGGTGTGATTGGTCAACTCGAAACCGGTAAGTTTATGGCGAGTTTAGCAACAGGAAATATTCCGTTCGCGTTTTTACCCGCCTTAATGTTTGTGCTAGCAGGTATTACCGCGTTCTCAACTGGTACTAGCTGGGGTACGTTCGGGATCATGTTGCCGATTGCTGCTGATATGGCGATGGGAAGTCACACTGGCATGATGTTGCCTATGCTTGCCTCTGTGCTGGCGGGTGCTGTATTTGGCGATCATTGCTCGCCGATTTCCGACACGACTATCTTGTCGTCTACGGGCGCCAGTTGCCACCACATCGACCATGTGGTGACTCAGCTACCTTATGCACTCATTGCGGCGTTTATTAGCTTAGTGGGTTATGTGGCACTTGGATTTACCGAGTCTGTTGTCGCTGGTTTAGTGGCTTGTAGTGTGGCATTTGTGATCAGTATTATCGTACTTAAAATCAAATCTAAAGGCGCAATTAGCTAGACGTTAATTGAAACCTTTCACTGCAAACGTTCACGACAAATAAGTCAAAATAAATCAGCCAGCATTATGCTGGCTGATTTTTTTGGTTAAGGCTGAGTTTGTCTTTATCTATAGCCTATCGCATTAAGGCTATCAACTCTTAGCTTAGCGTGCTTGATCTAGACCGCGGCGTTTAAGTAAGCCTTCTGTGGTGGGTTCTTGTCCGCGGAAGTTTTTGTAGGCGTCCATTGGCGCTATGCTATTACCCACTTCACGGATCGTTTTGCGGTACTTCATGCCGATTTCACGATTGAGCCCGCCTTGGGTTTGTACATAGGCAAACGCATCCGCCGCTAAAATCTCACTCCACATATAAGCGTAATAACTTGCCGAGTAACCGCCGGGGAAGGCGTGGGCAAAATAGGTCGACTTATAACGCGGAGGTACGGCACTAATGTTTAAGCCGTGCTTTTTCAAAGCATTGGCTTCAAAGGTTGGTACATCTTGCAGCGGCGTATCTGGGCTTAATGAATGCCATTCCATGTCTACTAATGCGGCGGCCATGTATTCCAGTGTGTCAAAGCCTTGGTTGAAGCTGCCAGATTTCAGCAGTTTTTGCAGCAGTTCATCGGGAATGGGTTTGCCCGTTTCGTAGTGTTTCGCGTAGTTCGCTAACACTTTTGGATGGGCGGCCCAATCTTCTTCAAACGTCGATGGGAATTCGACAAAGTCGCGTGAAACCGAGGTGCCCGCCAGACTTGGATAAGTCACTTTAGAGAACATTCCGTGGGTGCCGTGACCCATTTCATGGAACATAGTGGTGACTTCGTTATAGCTGACGAATGTGGGTTGACCTTCGGGCGCTTTCTTTATGTTCATCACGTTGACGACCACAGGTTTAGTGCCTTCGAGGAAGGATTGACCGACGAACGAACTCATCCAAGCGCCACCACGTTTACCTTCACGGGCAAAATAGTCGGCGTAGAAAATGGCCATGCTTGAGCCATCGGCATCAAACATTTCGTAGGCTTTCACATCGGGATGGTAAACCGGTAAATCTGGGCGTGGTTTTAAGGTGACGCCATAGAGTTCTTTGAGTGTGTAGAATACGCCGTCTTCGAGCACACGGTTAAATTCGAAGTATGGGCGGATGCTATTGGCATCGAGGGCGTATTTTTCTTGGCGGACTTTTTCTGCGTAAAACTCCCAGTCCCACGGTGCCAGTTCAAATTTCACACCGGTTTTAGTGATCATCGCTTGAATGTCGGCCGCTTCTTTCTCTGTGTTAGCAACTACCGCAGGCACCATTGAACCAAACATGCTGTAAACCGCTTCGGGTGTTTTGGCCATTTGCGGTGCTAATCGATAACTTGCCCAGTTTTCATAGCCTAATAGTGTTGCGCGCTCGGCTCTGAGTTTCGCTAAACGAGATACGAGTGACGCAGTTTCGTTTTCACCAGTTAAGCCACGGTTCGCTGAGGCTTCCCAAATACGCTGGCGTAGCTCACGGTTTTCCAGTGATGCCAACACAGGTTGGCGAGTGGTGTTGGTGATGTTAATCAGATACTTGCCATCGTGACCTGCCGCTTTGGCATCGTTCGCGGCTGAAGTGATTTCACCGTCGGTTAATCCAGCAAGTTCACTTTTTGAATCCACCACAACGGCGATTTCTTTGGTTAAGCGTAATAAACGCTGAGAGAACTCATTCGTTAGTGTTGATTGTTCTTCATTTAACGCGCGGATTTTAACTTTTTGTTCATCGGTAAGTTTAGCCCCAGCCATGATAAAGCGTTGGTGATATACCTCAACCAAACGTACGGCTTCTGGGGTTAACCCTAAGTTAGTGCGGTCGTTATAGATGGCTTCGATACGGGCAAATAGCGCTGGGTTTAAGTTGATATTATCTGAGTGGGCCGCCATTTTGGGCGCCATTTCGCCTTGGATTTTACGCAGTTCTGGATTGCTATTCGACCCTGCTAAATTATAAAACACGCTTGATGCACGGTTGAGTAGGGCGCCGCTTTTCTCCATAGCCACTATCGTATTATCGAAGGTTGCTGCTGCCGGATTATTGGCTATTGCGAGAATTTCTTGGTACTGCTCTGCCATGCCTTGCTCTAGGGCTGGCGCGAAGTGCTCATTCTTAATGAGGCTAAAATCAGGGGCTTGATATTGCAGGTTACTGGCTTGGAACAGCGGGTTTTGGGTTTGTACCGAGATAACGTTAGGTGCTTTAGTTTCTGTGCTGCTGCAACCTGCCATGAATCCGGCGGTGAGAGTGGCGCCGATGGCGATGGCAATAAAACTTTTACGCATAATTGAGTGACTTCCTTTGAATTGTTGTTTTTTTAGGACTGTAACGTTAGTAACTTAAATAGGGCTGAAAATGGCTTGTTATCGGGAATGTCTAAGTAAAAAAGGAGCCTCGCATTAGCGAGACTCCTTTGGCTATTTCCTTGCAGGGAAAATAGGTACCGCTTTTTACTTACTTCTTAATCACGCGATGATGAGATGATTAATTAGCGAGTAAACTTGTGGTATTTATCAATACCAGAACTTCTACCTGTGTCATGACATACTGCACAGGATTCAGAGGTCGGTTGTTTAAACCAATCAGCCACACTTGGTACGCTGATTTCACCACCGTTGCTTGCCATATGCGCCTTAGCAGAATCGCTAGTGTGGCAGGCATAACAGTTAGCGGTGACAGGACTGGTCATTTTGTTACCTGGCTCAAGAATGTATTGATTGGGCACTTTGCCTAAATCAATCGCTTTTTCGTGACAGGCAACACAGCTAGTTGAGGCTTCAATTGCGCCTGCACCGTTTGCGGTTTGCGCTTGAGTTCCATCAGCTTTAACTTCACCGACTTTAGCGCCATTACCCCAGTGCCAGCTGTGTACCATAGGACCAAAACCAGCGCCTAAGGCTGCTGATGTACGTGCCATGCCGTTGTCATGGCAGGCGATACAAGCATTACCACCTTCATCGAAGGCACCATTTTTGTGGAACGCAGTGGCATCGTTGTGACAAGTAGTACAGCTGTTAGTACTTGCTATCTCACGACGTTCGAAGCCAGAGACCTTTTGAGTGGTGACAGGGTTAACGATATCTGAGTAAGCCGTAAAGGATATGCCCATAGAACCATCATAACCTGTCGCTCTTAGGCTGCCATTACTTTGGTAGCGTTGCTTGCCATCATATTCCATCCAACCAGCGGTACTGAATGTCACGCGGGCAGAATAAACATAGTTAGCATTCACTGCGCTGATATCTGTCAGTAAATGACAGATATTTTTAGTGCCGTCAGTGTTGTAACCATAGTAGTAGTTAGTACGGTTACCTGGGCGACCCACTAAGCTGCCATTTTCATAGGAATGTAAATAAGCGCCCGCATAAACTACGGGTTTCTTAGCGTCATATACTAGCGGGCTAGAATAGTTAAAGTTGTCTTTAATGCTAAAGACGTTACCATCGGTGTCTTTCACTGTCAGCGTTGTACACCAGCCTGGGGCGGTTACTGCTGCCGCAGTACCTGTCGGCGCATAGTGGTCTGTCTTGGTAGAAATATCATCTACTTTAACAGGTGTTGATAGACTCAATTTATACTTAGCGCGAATCGCTTGGCGTTCGGTTATACCCGCTTTGCTTTCGTGCATAATGCGCAGATCCGCACCATTACTTGGGATAATAGCCCCTGGTACGCCACCACTGTCATGGCAATCAATACAACCGGGTCCAGCTACGTTGATGTTTTTAGGTGCTTCAACGTGACAAGATGTACAGTTTTGTACTGAAAAGTCTTTAGTAAAATCTTGGTGATTGATATGACCAATTTTAGATAGGGTGTTTGTCGCATAGCCACCCGTAGAGAAACCTTCAGCATTGACAACTGCGCGGCTGACTGAACCGTGACACACTAAACAGCCCTCCACGAAGGTGACTTCGCTGTCCATGCCAGTAGCGACATAGCTTGCATGACGACGAGGACTTGTTGAGTAGTCGATATGGCAAGAGTAACAACTATCAGTTGTGGTTGAATGAGTGCCTTCAGGTTTGTTAACGACCAGAGGTTTAGAGGTCGCAATACCATTATTACCACCGACACGTAACCAAACGATACCTTCAGTGCTTGGATTAACCCCTTTCATTGGTACTTTAAATTGGTAATGACCATCAGCTAAAGCGGTCAATTCAGCGCCGACGGTTGCTTGAGTTGCTTCACCGCCAATATGGACGTTATCTGCAACACCATTTTTATCAGCTTCGGTGCGGTTAGTGATGAAGCCTTTATCTGTTAGTGCCGCCACTTTGGCTTGAGCATTTAACAGTCCGTTGATTAGGTTATTGTTTTCATCTGTAATTTCAAATTCGTAAGTGATACTGCCTTCGCCAAAGCTATAGTTGATCACTTTGACGTTAGTCATAGTAGAACTGGTGACAGGGGGCGGTGTTCCAGGCTCACCGGGTGTTCCAGGTTCACCGGGTGTTCCAGGGATACCGGGCGTTCCTGGTGCTCCATCCACACCATCTTTACCATCATCGCCACAGCCAACAAGGGCGCCAGTTAGTGCTAAGGCAACTAAATATGCCAGTTTTCTAGAGGTGAAAATTCTCATCATAATCTCCATTTGATCCAATATGCGAATAAAGGACGGAGTGGAGCACTAAAGTTTGCAGGGTAGATTAGTGCTTTGACCGTTGGTCTCAATTTGCAAGCTATCGAATACTTTTCTTTTTTTAATTGAGCACGTTTTGTCTCGAATGAAATATTACTGTTAAATTTGTGTTTGTTTTTTGAGCGCAAGCCCATTTATACCTATTACTTTGGAGGTAGATCGCACTTTTTAAATTTAACTTTTACTAATTTTTCCTTATGAAACAACATTTAAGTTTCAGTTAAGCTTTCATTAACAATTGAACGGCATCGGGACGTTTTTTATGTTTTTTGCAGGGAAGAGTATTAAATGAAGTGGACTAGAAATATTTCAGGAGGCGATTGGGGATTAAAATGATTGATAAGTTGGTGTCATTGCAGAATTTCATGATAAAAGCTTAGCGGCTGCTAGTGTTCTGATGTGAAGCGCAATGTTAGACTAGCGCTCAATTTGGCTCTGGTAGCAGACGCGTAAGCGATAACGTTTTTAAAGGGTATAAGTCTTGGCTCAATTGTATTTTTATTATTCGGCAATGAACGCGGGTAAATCCACTTCCCTATTACAGTCATCCTATAACTACCGTGAACGCGGTATGAATACTTTGGTCATGACAGCCTCCATAGATGACAGATATGGCAAAGGTAAAGTGGCCTCACGTATTGGCATTGAAACCGAAGCACAGGTATTTAGTAGCCAAGATGATTTGACTCAAATGATTAGCGATGTGCATCAAGCTACGCCATTAAGTTGTGTGCTGGTGGATGAGTGTCAGTTTTTGAGTAAAGAACAGGTTAAGCAGCTGACGCATGTGGTCGATAATATTGATATTCCTGTACTCTGCTATGGCCTAAGAACGGACTTTCAAGGCGAACTTTTTAGCGGCAGTCATTATTTATTAGCTTGGGCCGATAAATTAGTTGAGTTGAAGACTATTTGCCATTGTGGACGTAAGGCTAACATGGTGGTGCGTCTTGATGGTGAAGGCAAGGTGATGCGCGAGGGTGAGCAAGTGGCGATTGGTGGTAATGAAAGTTACGAGTCTGTCTGTCGCAAACATTTTCGTGAATTTATCTGGGATGCGCATGAATATGTGGGATGAGGCTTCGTTAATAGCGTGTAATTATTGAGCGACTCATTCTTTTTATGCGACTTAAATTAGCTCGTTTTGTTTTTAAGTCATACTGTCTATTGCCTTAATCGCTGAAAATACCTTGATATCAACAAATTAATATTTGGCAAAATGTACTATCAGCTTAACATTAGTATTGATTAGTGGCGGTTGTGGGTCACAGGCACCCTTCTTTACAGTGAAGTTAGGTTTGATAAAGTGTGGAACATAATGGGTACTAAGACTAATTAATAGAGCCGGATAATGGCTAGATGAGTTTGATATCTTGCTTTACTGAGTGGCAACGGATTTGCTGAGTTGCATGAAAGATGAATATTTTAGTGTTTTTTTGGAGCTGTTTTGCCTAATTCCACATCAGAGATGAAGTTCGAAAATTATCGTCCTCGTCCACCACAACCTGAGCCTAAAGCTAAGGTTAAGCCGCCGCGTAAAGCCAGATCAAAGGGCAGGGTCTGGTTCTTATTTTTCATTCTGATTTGCTGCGCTGCATTGCTGATTGGACTTGAGGTTAAAACTTCGTTTTACCAAGCAAAATTCATCAATCAATATGCTAAGACGCTCACCTATGAATTAGAAAGCTCACCGAGCCAAGCGGTTATTTATCCTAGTTATGGTCCTTTTGATGAGCGCCATGGCTACAGTAAGTTACCTCAATATATTGATAGGTTATTGCAACGGAATTTTCAGGTAACGCAACAAGTGGCGTTTTCGCCAGCGTTGCAGGAATACGCTCAACTTGGATTTTTTCCGCCTTACCATGAAAAGGCCCAATCTGGATTGACGTTGCTCGATTGCCGCAATACCGATTTATACGAATTTGCCTATCCTAAACGGGTTTATCAGGACGACGATAAGATCCCCAATGAAATCGTTAATACTTTACTGTTTATTGAAAACCGCGAGTTATGGACGACGGAAGAGAAACTCAATCCTGTGATCGACTGGCCACGTTTTGTGGTGGCAGGCATGAGCCAAATTGCTGAAATGGTTGGTATGAATGTCTCTACCG
Source organism: Shewanella sp. S23-S33 (assembly GCF_043359565.1). Lineage (NCBI taxonomy): Bacteria > Pseudomonadati > Pseudomonadota > Gammaproteobacteria > Alteromonadales > Shewanellaceae > Shewanella > Shewanella sp. S23-S33. The sequence goes on from NZ_JBHFFD010000019.1 coordinate 139,769, forward strand.
CGGGTGGCAGTACACTTGCGACTCAGATTGAGAAATTCCGCCATTCTTCCCAAGGTTTAACCTTGAGTATTAAAGATAAGTTACTGCAAATTGGCTCGGCCAGTGTGCGCGTGTACCAACAAGGTGAAAACACTGAACCTGCTCGTAAGCGCATCGTTCAAGATTATCTGAATACCGTGCCATTATCTTCGGCGCCAAATCATGGCGAAGTTCATGGTATTGGTGATGGATTGTGGGCGTGGTTTGGTACCGATTTCGATACTGCAAACAAGCTGTTAGCATCGCCGCAGATCAAAGGTAATGCCACCAAGCGCGGACAAGTATTCCGACAAGTGGTTGCCTTGATGATCGCCCAACGTCGTCCGTCCTACTATCTATTACAAGGTCATGAAGATCTTGAAAACTTAGTCGATAGCCATATCCGTTTACTCGGCCAGTATTATTTGATTGATCGTGGTCTACGTGATGCTGCACTCGCGCAGAAATTGCAGTTTAAGGTCGCCAAGCCGCAACGTAATACCCAATCTGGCGCAGATAAGGGCGTGAACACAGTTCGCATTCGCACCGCTGGCATGTTAAATGTGGGGCTGTATGATTTAGACAGGCTCGATTTGACGGTCAACAGTAGCTTACACAGTGACTTACAGCAGAAAGTCAGTCACTACTTACGCAGTCTGGCGCAAGTGCCTACCGCGGAGAAAGTGGGTCTGTTGGGCGAACGGTTACTCGACCCAAGCCAACTGCAAAACGTACTGTATAGCTTTACGCTTTATGAGCGCACTGAGACCGCCAACCGAGTTAGAGTGCAGACGGATAGTACTGATCAGCCTTTTGATATTAACGAGGGCAGCAAGTTGGAATTGGGCTCAACCGCTAAATTGCGGGTGATGGCGACCTACTTAGAAATCATTGCCGAGATCCACGACAAGTATTCCAAGAAACATGGGATTGAATTGGAATCCATCATTATCGAACCTAGGGATCATTTAACCCGTTGGGCGATTGATTACTTGATTTTAAATCCCGACAGACGTTTAGACCGCATGTTAGATGCGGCGTTACAGCGAGAATATTCGGCCTCAACCAGTGAACAGTTTTTTACCGGTGGTGGGTTGCATGTGTTTAATAACTTTAAAAAAACAGAAGATTTAAAAACGCCAACACTTTACCAAGCCCTGCAGGATTCGGTTAACTTGCCGTTTGTGCGCCTCATGCGCGATATCGTGAATTACAGCAGTAGTATGCAAAACGAGGGCAATATGGCCCAGTTGCTGCGTAATGATAAAGATCCGCGCCGTGACGAATATCTGCGGGTATTTGCTGATAGAGAAGGTAATACCTTCGTTACTAAGTTTTATCGCAAGTACAAAAAAGTGGCTGCGAATGAGCGTTTCGACATGTTTTTTGACGGTTTGTCCCAGTCGGAGCAGCAGTTGACGGCGGCGTATCGCTATTTACTGCCCGATGAATCTATGGCGGCATTTAAGGCTTTCTTGAAGCAAAGATTGCCGCAGGTGAGCTATACCGATGGTCGTATTAAGAGCTTATACAACAAGTACGGTCCGGATAAATATAATTTGCCAGATCAAGGCTATATCGCACGGGTGCATCCCTTGGAATTGTGGGTGCTGGATTACCTTAATCATAATCCTGATGCCAACTTGAACGATGTTAAGCAGGCGAGTGAAGCACAACGTCAAGAGGTTTACCGTTGGTTGTTTAGGACGCGGCATAAAAACGCCCGTGACGTACGAGTGCAAGTAATGCTTGAAGTTGAAGCCTTCCTTGACATACATCAACGCTGGGCTCGTTTAGGTTATCCCTTTGATTCTATGGTGCCATCCTTAGGCTCAGCACTGGGTAGCTCGGGTGACCGACCCGCAGCCTTAGCCGAGCTGATGGGCATTATTCAAAATGACGGCTATCGTTTGCCCACAGTGCGTATCAATCAGCTGCATTTCGCCGCAGATACGCCCTATGAAGTGAGATTGCAGAATCAGAACACCCAAGGTGAGCGGGTAATGCGCCATGAAGTAGCACAAGCCTTAAAAGCAGCGCTGGCGAACGTAGTGCAAAACGGCACTGCACGTCGTTTAAAGGGCATTTTTACCGATGAAAAAGGTGGCATGTTAGCCATAGGCGGGAAAACCGGCACCGGTGATAACCGTATTGTGACTCAGATGCAGCAAGGTAAAAAAGTGGCGACTACGGCGATGAACCGCACCGCGACCTTCGTGTTTTATCTAGGTGACAAATACTTCGGTACTTTGACCGCCTTCGTGCCAGGCAGTAAATCCGATGATTTTAGTTTTACCTCGGCGCTGCCATTGCAGGTGATGAAGGGCATGATGCCTATTTTAGCTCCCTATGTACAAACCGAGCAGGGCATGTGTGTGGTGAACGAATAAAGGCATGAATTAAGTGCCACGCCAACGACAAAGAGTGTTCCTAATGAACACTCTTTGTCGTTTTAATGCTTAAATTCTCTATCGATTGAGTTTATTGCTGTGGTTAACATGGTTTAGTTAAAGCACTGTGATAAAAGTGCAGCGATTAAGATTACTGCGGCGATAACTGGTAAATTTTTGATTTAGCTTCATCGGTTACGAGATAAATCAGTCCATCTGGCCCTTGCACGACTGAGCGCAATCTTTGCCCCAATTCATTTTTCAGCAGCCGCTCTTCTTTAATAATCTTGTCGCCATCAAGCACTAAACGCACCAGTGTTTTTCCCTTTAGGCTGGCGAGTAACAGATTATTTCGCCACTGTGGAAATTTATCACCTGTGTAAAACATAAAGCCCGCCGTGGCAATCGAGGGAACCCATTTGTAGACGGGTTGCTCCATTCCCACCTTATGGGTGCCTTCGCCGATTTTGCCGCCACCATAATTCTCACCATAGGTAATCACTGGCCAGCCATAGTTTTTAGCCGCTTGGTCGATATTGAGTTCATCGCCGCCCTGGGGGCCATGTTCGCCCGTCCACAATACTTTGCTGATGGGATTGATCGCCGCGCCCTGCATATTGCGGTGACCAATAGACCAGATCTCGGGTAAGGCGCCAGCCGTATTGACGAAGGGGTTATCCTTAGGCACTGAGCCATCGGCATGAATACGCACCACTTTGCCTAAATGATTGTCCAATGTTTGTGCGCTATCTTTTTCACTATAGCGATCGCCGAGTGTGATAAACAGTGTGCCGTCAGGCGCCCAAACTAAACGAGATCCAAAATGGTGGCCGCTGTTGACTTTAGGTTGTTGACTAAAAACGCGGGTGAGATTTTCAAGCTTGTTACCATTGAGCGTGGCAAAACTGACCGCTGTGCTATTGAACTCACTTGCATCACCTTCAGCGGGTTCTGAATAACTGAAATAGATTTTTTTGCTGCTGGTAAAATCTGGCGCAAGCACGACATCAAGTAAACCACCTTGACCTTTGGCATACATAGGCGGTAAACCCGTTAAGGGTTCACCCACTTTGCCTGCAGTGCTGACAATGCGCATTCTGCCGGCGCGTTCAGTCACGAGCATACTGCCGTCGGGTAAGAATGCCATACCCCAGACATTCTCTAACCCTTGGGCTATGGTTTTTACCTGAATATTACCCGTTTCCGTTTTGACGCTAATGGTCGCTGCGCTAGCGGTTTCGGTGTAAATAGCCGGTGAGCATGCAATAAGACACAGGGCAAGATTTAAGGTGCTTAGCTTCAAGGTCTTTGGCATTAATTTACTCAGTCTCAAGGTCCTCAGCTTCAAGGTCATCAGTTTCATCGCTATCCTTAATCACACTGTTCTCCTATAGGATGGATCAGAGTAACAAGTCAGTCACATAAGGGCAATTTATCGGTGAGACCTTGTATCGAAAACTCGCCTGTCCAGCTTTTATGAGTTTAAGCTTCACAAATCAAAAGCCTAACGTATGAAAACTAACGTATGAAAACTAACGCATGAAAAACTAGCGCATGAAAAAGCCTAAGGCCATCGCTAAACCGACGATCACAATAAAGCCGCGTAGCAAGGGCTGTGAAATACGGTAGGCCAGCGCCGCCCCCACATAACCACCGACAATCGCCATAACGGCAAGCAGTAACAGATATTGCCCATCGATAACATTGCCCGCGGCATAAACCACAACGGCGATGGCGGTGAGCAGGGCTGAAATCAGATTTTTAAGTCCGTTCATCCCATGTAGATTGGTTTGCCCCATCAGGCCAAAACTTGCGAGTAGTATGATGCCTAAGCCACCATTAAAATAACCGCCATAGATACACACAGCCGACAGCATTATCAGTGCCGTTATCGGACTTAACATTGGCGTCGAGGTGTTTTCGCCTTGCTCAGCGATTCTTCGTTTGAGCAACCAAGGGCCAACAATAAAGGCCGCGGTGGCCAGTAGAATCAGCCAAGGGATCAGCTTTGCGAAGACTTGCTCGCTGGTGGTCAGCAAAATACCCGCGCCAATACTGCCGCCAATTAAAGCAATTAAGATCAGATTTTTAAGGCTGAGACTCGCCGGATATTCGATATCCTTTCTAAAACGCCATGCGCTGGCGATATAACCGGGCAGTAGCGCGGCTGTCCCCGTGGCATTCGCCGCAATCGGTGGAACCCCGACAAACACTAACGCTAATAGGGTAATAAAACTGCCACCACCGGCAACCGCATTGAGCATGCCGCCTAAAAAGCCAGCGAGTGCAATAATAAGCCAGTCCATAGATACCGCTCCTTTGGGCAATAAGAGAGTTAAACAGAGCGCTAAAAATGTGTCTGTTATTATGAGTCAATCTAAGCACTCACCCTAACAGGATGATTTCGATATTGAAAGTCGCGTAATGATTCGTTACATATCGCCATTCGTGAAGGTGAAAATATAGGATGAGTGAGCAGGCTTTTACTTGCTTAGTGCTAGGGGACTTGATCCCAAATGCCAGACATAAAAATAACCGCTGCTATGGCTGCACTTTGCTCGGTAAAAACATCTTCTCCCCAACAGTTTTGTCCACGTTCTTGGTAATAAACATGAAAGGTACTGAGCATAGGTGTTCGAATGCAATACCAACCATCGAAGGTATTCTTAGCAAAATTAACCCAATACTGCGCATCAGCAGCTTGGATTTGCTGAATGAGTAATTCATTTTGCGATAGCAAGGCCACAAGCTCATTCTGGGTGGTTATTTGATGCTCGGCTTTTATAGCCTCGAGAAGATTTTTAAGTTTTATCATGGGATCTTTTTCATTCATCGAGAGTATCTACATCACTTTTAACGAATGGCCGCGGAGATGGAGGATTGGATTAATGCTTCAAAAATATCTGTTTGCCCGGCAGGAATAAGCTGCCTGTGAATTTCGCGGCGTTTCGCACTGTCGAATAAACGCTCCGCAACCCAACCGGTTAAATAGAGTGAGGAAAGGCAGCCACCCGCAGTGGCAATATTGCCATTAATCACGAGGGCGCAGTCTTCTACATCGACGCCCATGGCAACTAGGGCAGGTTTTGCATCGGGGTGAGTCGTTGCTGAAAGATTGTCGAGTAGCCCTAATTTGGCAAAGAAGAATGACCCAGCGCAGATACTGCCAAGCAATTGTCGTGTGGGATCTAATTTAAGGGCGGACATAAACTCAGTATCAGCAAGTGCCGCAGGTACGCCTTTGTAACCACTGCTGAATAATACCACGTCGGCATCAGCGACTTCGGCCACATGACCATCGGTTGCAACCGTCATCCCCAAGCTTGATATGTGGCTAGGTTTGGTCCCGAGTACTTTTACTGTCCAATCGGTTTTTGTACGGCCGAGAATATCGCGCATTAAGAAGAAATCGATATCGGTAAATTCATCAAATATCACAATCGCAATCTGGTACATAAGCTTTCCTCTGGCTTTGTGCGGATAGTTTTTAGGTGTTATTTTGGAATTGTTTAATATATACAATTAGTTAGTGTTTTATAGGACTTAAGGTATTCGTTCCGCATCCTTATCACGAACTGCAATGAGCTATAGCCTACAATTTGGTGCGTATTATCGCTTTTTCAAGAGGTCATTTGCTCAAATCTAATGAGTTAATCAGGTAATTCATACTAATGAATGAGTTGTGCAATTGACTAGGATTAGCTCTCAAGTCGCAGCGCTAACTAATTGCTAGATAAACAAAAAGCCCAGAATTATCTTCTGAGCTTTTATATATAAAACTTGAGCAGTGATGGTAAGAAGCAAAGCTAAACTGAATGCTTAAAACACCATTTCTGGTACATGCTTAGGTACGATTAATTTGCCAGCAGTTTTGCTGACGATTTCTTCTACGCTCACGCCTGGGGCGCGCTCTAACAAATGAAATGCGCCATCTTTGATTTCGATAAAGGCTAAATCTGTGACGACGCGTTTAATGCAGCCGTAACCGGTTAGTGGCAATTCGCACACGGGTAGCAGCTTAGAATTGCCGTATTTATCGGCGTGCATCATAGTCACGATAATGTTTTCGGCGCCCGCGACTAAATCCATCGCGCCGCCCATGCCTTTGATGAGTTTGCCGGGGATCATCCATGAGGCGATAGAGCCGTTCACATCGACTTCAAAGGCGCCGAGCACGGTTAAGTCCACATGGCCGCCACGGATCATGGCAAAGCTTTCCGCCGATGAAAAAAATGAAGCGCCTTTGACTGCGGTAACTGTTTGTTTGCCCGCGTTGATTAAATCGGGATCTATGGCGTCTTCGGTAGGGAATTCGCCCATGCCGAGTAGACCATTTTCCGATTGTAACATGACTTCCATGCCTTCGGGAATGTAGTTGGCCACCAGTGTTGGAATGCCAATGCCGAGGTTAACGTAGTAGCCATCTTTTAATTCTTTGGCGACGCGCTGAGCCAGTTGTTCTCTTGATAATGCCATGATATCTATCCTTTCTATTTGGCTTTGACGCTTTGGTCTTTATTCTTAGGTTTTTACCCTTAGTTTTTACTTTAGGGAGCTAAGTGCCAATTGCGTTAACTGTGTTTCAAGGTTTTGCCAGCGCCTTTTATTTCGCGGCTTTTACCGTGCGCTGCTCGATACGTTTCTCGAACGTGCCTTGAATAACGCGGTCAACATAGATGCCCGGCGTGTGGATATGATCTGGGTCTAGCTCGCCCGGCTCAACAATAAACTCGGCTTCAACCACAGTGATTTTGCCCGCGGTCGCCATCATAGGGTTAAAGTTGGCGGCGGTTTTACGGAATACCAAATTACCCATGGTATCGGCTTTCCATGCACGCACTAAGGCAAAATCTGCGGTCAGCGATTCTTCTAACACGTAATGGCGACCTTTGATTTCTCGGGTTTCTTTGCCATCAGCCACCGGCGTGCCGTAGCCCGTTGCAGTGAAAAATGCCGGAATACCTGCGCCGCCTGCGCGGATCTTTTCCGCCAGCGTGCCTTGGGGCGTTAAAATCACATTGAGTTCGCCAGAGAGCATTTGCTGTTCAAAGGTGGCATTTTCGCCCACGTAAGAGGCGATCATAGTGGCGATTTGGCGATGTTTTAACAGTAAGCCAAGGCCGAAATCGTCAACGCCAGCGTTGTTTGATATCGCCGTTAAGCCGTTAACGCCCATCTTAACCATTTGATTGATTAAGCCTTCTGGAATGCCGCATAGGCCAAAGCCGCCGACCATGATGGTCATGTCGTCCGATAAGCCTGCTAACGCTTCTACATAGCTGCTGACGACTTTATTGAGTCCTGCCATTGTGATGTCCTTTTATGCTTTATAAAACGCGCGGGAAATAACGCGCGTTTTTAATAACGGTTGTTGGTGTCGTTAATTATTTTTGTTCTATTTTGCTAACAGGGCGGTGGCCACTTTTGAACCGTTGTTGCGATTCAACTGCGTGCTGATAGCTTGCCCTGCTAACGCGAGTTTTTGTAAATTGATACCCGTTTCGAATCCCATGCCGTGCAGCATATACACTAAGTCTTCGGTGGCAAGATTGCCCGATGCGCCTTTGGCATAGGGGCAACCGCCAAGACCCGCAACCGAGGAGTCAAACACCCGCACACCTAAGTCTAAACAGGCCAAAATGTTGGCTAATGCTTGGCCATAGGTGTCGTGAAAGTGTAGCGCCAGTTTTTCGACTGGGACGCGCTCAGCCACTGTTTGCAGCATTCTACGGGCTTTTTGCGGCGTGCCTACACCGATAGTGTCGCCGAGCGATATTTCGTAACAGCCCATTTTGTAAAGGATTTCAGACACACGGGCCACTTCACTGACCGCTATCTCACCTTCGTAGGGGCAGCCGAGCACGCAAGACACATAACCGCGCACCGGAATATTGTGTTTTTTTGCTAATTCCATCAAAGGGATAAAGCGTTCAATCGACTCTTCTATCGAGCAGTTGATATTGCGCTGACTAAAGCTTTGTGAGGCGGCGCCAAATATTGCCACCTCACTCGCTTTTGCATCTAGTGCTAGTTCAAAGCCTTTAACGTTGGGTGTGAGAGCGCTATACACCACGCCGCTTTGACGCTGTATTTGCTTGAGCACATCGGCAGAATCGGCCATTTGTGGCACCCATTTAGGTGACACAAAGCTGCCTGCTTCGATACGCTTAAGCCCCGCACCTGCCAGCGATTCAATCAAGGCGATTTTAGCTGCCGTCGGCACTGCGACTTCGTTTTGCAGGCCGTCGCGTGCGCCCATCTCGAAAATGCTGACCCTGTCTTTGGCGTTCGCTGCTTGGTTTAGATTGGCTAACGACATCTTAGGCTTCCTTGATCGCGGTTGGCTCGTCTGTCTCTAGCGGCTCAACGTTAAGCAAGGTTGCACCATCGGTGACCAGCTCGCCCGCCTTAAAGTAGAATTCACTGACGATACCATCAAAGGGTGCTTCTATGGTGTATTCCATCTTCATGGCTTCCATCACGAGCAAACCTTGGCCCGCTTTCACTTGTGTGCCGACATCGACTAAATGGGTCACTACCGTACCGTTCATCGGTGCTTTTAACTTGTCAGCATTGCTGGCTTGTTCTTCGACCACGAGTGTTTGCACTGCTTTAAAGTGGTAACTGCCAGAGGATAAAAACAGCGTAAAGTCATCACCTTGGGCACTAACGGGCACTTTACTCTTATGGCCGTTGATTTCGGCGAGCAGTAAATCTTGTTTCAGCTCGCCATTTAGTAACCAATCTTGACCGTGCAGCGGTAGCTGATACATGCCGCCTAAATCGAGCATCACTAACTGCTGCAATTCATGGGCATCATCGAGCAGGGCAATATTGTGCTGACTGCAACTGTTGAGTCTAAATCCGCTGACTTGACCCCAAGGCGAGTAAGGATCGGCGCTGTTGACAGCTTGCGCTTTGGCGGCTTCTTTACGGGCAAGCACTTGATACAGCGCGGCAAAGGCAAGGGCAGTGTCAGCTTCGCTTGAAGCTGTGCCAATTAAGGTGTCGCCATAACGGCCAATAAAGTCAGTGCTAAAGTCGGCATTGGCAAACGCTGGGTGTTCGGCAATGTTCGCTAAAAACTCAATGTTGTGCTTAAGACCGCTGATTTGATACGACTCTAAGGCATGCACTAAACGTTGCAGGGCGCGCGGGCGCGATTCATCCCAGACGATAAGCTTGGCAATCATAGGATCGTAGAAGTTACTGATCACATCGTTTTCACGAATGCCCGAATCGATACGCACGTATTTGCTTTGCTCGGGTTCGCGCAAAAAGTTGAGCTTACCGCTGGCGGGTAAAAACTCATTCTGTGGATCTTCGGCATAAATACGCACTTCAAAGGAGTGGCCGTGAATACGTACTTCATCTTGCTTAAGGGGCAGTGGCTGACCACTGGCGACCATCAATTGCCATTTCACTAAATCTTGGCCTGTGACCATCTCAGTCACTGGATGCTCAACCTGCAGACGGGTGTTCATCTCCATAAAATAGAAGCTATTGTCTGTGTCGAGCAGAAACTCTACAGTCCCCGCGCCAACATAATCGATAGCTTTGGCTGCCGCGACGGCCGCTTCACCCATTTGGGCACGCAGTGCATCGCTTAACCCCGGTGCTGGCGCCTCTTCGACCACTTTTTGGTGGCGACGCTGGATCGAGCAATCGCGATCCGATAAATAAATCGCGTTGCCAAAGGTGTCGGCAAACACTTGCACTTCGACGTGGCGCGGTTGGCGTAAATAACGCTCCATCAATAACTTATCGTTACCAAAAGAAGAGGCCGCTTCACGGCGTGCCGAGTTTACGGCTTCCATGATTTCCCCTTCATTCTCGACGATACGCATGCCTTTACCGCCGCCGCCATAAGCCGCTTTAATCAGCATAGGGAAGCCGATTTTCAGTGCCTCCGCTTTTAAGGTCGCATCGGTTTGGTCATCGCCGTGATAACCCGGCACTAACGGCACATTTGCCGCCGTCATAATAGATTTAGCGGCGCTTTTGCTGCCCATGGCATCGATAGCATCACTGCCTGGGCCAACAAAGGCGATGCCAGCGGCTTCACATTTACGGGCAAAGTCGGCATTTTCAGACAAGAAACCATAACCTGGGTGAATCGCTTGTGCACCGGATTTTTTAGCGATGTCGATAATCAAATCGCCCTTTAAATAGGAGTCTGCCGGCGCACTGCCGCCTAAGTAGAAGGATTCGTCGGCCATGGCGACATGGCGTGCTTCTTTATCGGCATCGGAATATAGGGCAACTGTGCGAACGCCCATGGCATGGGCAGTTTTGATGATGCGACAGGCGATTTCACCGCGGTTAGCAATCAATAGTTTGGTAAACATGTGCTTGGTCAACATCAAAGGGCTCCTTGGGTATCACTTGGCTTTTGCATGGGCTTGGAGGGCGTTGAGTGCGCTTGTTGCCAGTTAGGCTGACGTTTCTCAAAAAAGGCGTTTAAGCCCTCTTGGCCCTCGGTTGATACCCGAATGCGGGCGATACGCTCGCTAGTGTAATCAATGGTGTTTTGGTCTATCACGCCGTCTTCAAGATGCGACAGCAGTGTTTTTACCCATGCCATGCCTTGTGGACTATTGGCCAGCAGCGCGTCAATCATAGGCGTTGCGGCGGCGTCTAAGTCATCGCTGATCTCATGAATGACATTTAGCTTAAGGGCGGTTTCTGCACTAAAACGCTCGGCGGTCAGCATGTAGCGGCGCGATGCACGATTACCCATAGCGCGGGCAACGTAAGGGCTAATTACCGCTGGAATTAATCCGAGTTTCACTTCGCTCAAGCAAAAACTGGCGCGTGTTGTGGCGATAGCGATATCGCAGGTGCAGATTAACCCCAGTGCGCCGCCAAAGGCTGCGCCTTGCACTAATGCAATGGTGGGTTTTGGAAAAGTATCTAAATCTTGCATCAGTTTTGCTAAGGCTTTGGCATCATTTAGATTTTGCTCAAAGTCCATTTTGGCTTGTTTGCGCATCCAATTGAGATCGGCGCCGGCGCTGAAGTTTTTGCCGTTCGCTTTAAGCACCAGCAGTTGGCAATCCTTGTGCTCAGCAAAATAGCCAAGGACGCTAATCATCTCGCTAATCATCACTTCATCGAAGGCGTTGTGCACATCGCTGCGATCTAAAATAAGCTCGGCAACGCCGTGATTGAGTGAGTAACTCACGTGCTGCAAGTTGCTTAAATCCTTTTTGCCGCTAGCGCTGTTTAATGTGTCTGTCATTATTCTTTTCCTATCTTCTTGTGTGACATATGTTTTTCACATGTGCCTTTTACATACGGAACACACCAAAGCGGGTATCTTCGATAGGAGCATTTAATGCCGCCGATAGGGCAAGGCCGACCACATCACGGGTTTGCGCTGGGTCGATAATGCCGTCATCCCATAAACGGGCACTGGCATGATACGGATGACCTTCTTTATCGTACTGGGCGACAATTGGCGCTTTAAAGGCTTTTTCATCCTCAAGTGACCATTCTTCACCTTTACGGGCTAAACCGTCGCGGCGCACTGTGGCAAGAACGCCTGCGGCTTGCTCTCCGCCCATCACAGAAATACGGGCGTTTGGCCACATCCACATCATGGTCGGTTCGAACGCGCGGCCACACATGCCGTAGTTACCCGCGCCGTAGCTGCCGCCGATAATCACAGTGAATTTAGGCACATTGGCGCAAGAAACCGCGGTCACCATCTTGGCGCCGTGTTTAGCGATGCCTTCGTGTTCGTACTTTTTACCCACCATAAAGCCGGTGATGTTTTGTAGGAACAGCAGCGGAATTTTGCGCTGGCAGCACAGTTCAATAAAGTGCGCGCCTTTTTGCGCCGACTCAGAGAACAGAATGCCGTTGTTGGCGACAATGCCGACTGGGTAGCCGTGAATACGGGCAAAACCGCACACTAAGGTCGCACCATAGTTGGCTTTAAACTCATCAAAATCAGAATCATCGACGATACGGGCGATCACTTCCTTGACATCAAAGGGCTTTTTCAAATCAGTGCCGACAATGCCATACAGTTCGCTAATGTCGAACTTTGGCGGTTTGACAGGACTTAAGAGTGATTTGATTTCTTTTTGATGATTCAGGCGTGATACCGCGCGGCGGGCAAGCTCTAACGCGTGCTCATCGTTTTGGGCTAAATGATCCGCTACGCCGGAAATTTTAGTGTGTACTTCGGCGCCGCCGAGTTCTTCGGCGCTGACTTCTTCACCAGTGGCCGCTTTGACTAATGGCGGGCCTGCTAAGAAGATAGTGCCTTGATCTTTTACGATAATCGATTCATCCGCCATGGCCGGCACATAGGCGCCGCCTGCGGTACATAAGCCCATCACCACTGCAATTTGCGGTATGCCTTTAGCGGACATTTGCGCTTGATTGTAAAAGATGCGGCCGAAATGGTCGCGGTCGGGGAAAACTTCATCTTGGCGGGGCAGGTTAGCGCCGCCCGAGTCGACTAAATAGATACAAGGCAAGTGACAACGGCTCGCAATATCTTGTGCGCGTAGGTGTTTTTTAACGGTAATCGGGTAGTAAGTGCCGCCTTTAACTGTAGCGTCGTTGGCGATGATCATGCATTCGACACCACTCACACGGCCGATACCAGCGATAATGCCCGCTGCGGGCACTTCTTCGTCATAAACTTCAAACGCCGCAAATTGCGACAGTTCTAAAAAGGGTGAGCCTGCATCAAGCAGCTTTTCAACCCGTTGACGTGGCAGTAATTTACCGCGGGATAAATGGCGCTCTAGCGCCACAGGGCCGCCGCCGAGTTCGATTTTATTGAGTTTAGTTTTGAGATCGGCCACTAGGGCGGCCATATCGTCGGATTTTGCTTTAAATTCATCGCTACGGGCGTTGATACGACTGCTTAATTGCGTCACTTTGATTGTCCTTATAAAGCGGAAACTCGGTATCACCTTGCTCGAATGGGTGGCGCAAACTGTAAGTTACAGTGAGGTGCTACCCATTCACTTGTGAGAGATTATTTGAACGCGCGTTATTTCGACTCATTGAACAGTTCGCGGCCAATCAGCATGCGGCGAATTTCTGAGGTGCCGGCGCCGATTTCATACAGCTTGGCATCACGCAGTAAGCGGCCCGCGGCATATTCGTTGACATAGCCATTGCCGCCTAGCAGTTGAATTGCATCCAGTGCCATTTTGGTGGCGAGTTCTGCGCTATAAAGAATTGCACCAGCGGCATCTTTACGGGTGGTTTCACCGCGATCGCAGGATTTTGCCACGTTATAGACATAGGATTTGGCGGCATTCATGCCTGTGTACATGTCGGCTAACTTGCCTTGCACTAGTTGGAATTCACCGATGGATTTGCCAAATTGCTCACGCTCGTGGATGTAAGGCACAACGATGTCCATACAGGCATTCATGATCCCCAGCGGACCGCCAGACAGTACGACACGCTCGTAATCTAGGCCGCTCATCAGCACTTTTACGCCGTTATTGAGGCCGCCTAAAATGTTTTCTTCTGGTACTTCTACATCTTCAAACACCAGTTCGCAGGTGTTAGAGCCGCGCATGCCGAGTTTGTCGAGCTTTTGCGCTTGGCTAAAACCTTTCGAATCACGTTCAACGATAAAGGCGGTAATACCGTGTGCGCCTTTGGTTAAGTCGGTTTTCGCGTAAATGACATAGGTGTGTGCATCTGGACCGTTAGTGATCCACATTTTGTTGCCGTTTAAGATGAATCGGTCGCCTTCTTTACGGGCATGCAGCTTCATCGAAACCACGTCAGAACCCGCGTTTGGCTCACTCATAGCCAGCGCGCCAATATGCTCACCGCTCACCAGTTTTGGCAGGTACTTGGCTTTTTGCGCTGCATTACCGTTACGGTTGATTTGATTGACACACAGGTTTGAGTGGGCGCCATAACTTAGGCCGATAGAAGCGGATGCACGGGAGATTTCTTCCATTGCGACGACGTGGGCTAGGTAGCCCATGTTTGCGCCGCCGAACTCTTCGGGTACCGTTACTCCGAGCAGTCCCATTCCTCCAAGCACAGGCCAAAGTTCATTGGGAAAGGCATTGTCGTGATCCACTTTCGCGGCAATTGGGGCGATTTCATTCGCGGCAAAATCCTGCACTGCATCGCGCAGCATATCGACGTCTTCGCCTAGGCCAAAATTTAGACTTGTGTAGAGAGAGTTCATTGCTTGTGTCCTTTCAGATGTTCTAATTTCAGATTGTTATAGTTTTTATGATTTTTAGGTGCTTGAGTCTTTTAAATCTTGTACTTAAATCTTGTACTTAAATCTTGTACTTAAATCCGTAGTCGTTATCGCCATCAAATTGATTTGATTTTGTGTCAACGGGGATTTAGGCTTTTGCCGTTTTGTTATCTTCTAAGGCTAAACGGCACTGCTGCTCGGCGGAATTGAGTTCCATCAATACGACTTTGATGTCGTCCATTTGCTGTTGTAGTGCGGACTTCTTTTCTTCCACTAGCGCCAGCATGGTATTGAGTTGTGAAGTGCTGCTCTTGTCGGCATCGTATAATTCGAACAAACGACGGGTTTCTGCCAAAGAAAAGCCCAAGCGTTTACCGCGAAGAATGAGCTTGAGACGCACCTTGTCTTTGAGGCTATAAATACGGGTTTGGCCGCGGCGTTTTGGCTTAAGTAAACCTTGGTCTTCGTAAAAACGAATACTACGAGTAGTGATATCAAACTCTTTTGAGAGATCACTGATCGAGTAAGTCGTTTGTGGTGTGTTCGTTGCGCTCATTCATGCACCCTAAATAATCATTTTTAAGCAAGATATATGAAGTTTACGTAAAGGTAAAGATTTTGGCTTTTATTCTGTTGGCAAAAAAGTGTCAATCCCAATTGCCATAAGCCTGTGCAGCGAGATTAAAACGTGTGCTTTAAATTAGTGTTCTCACATAAAACCACAAATATCTTCTGGTTATAGGCTAACGTCTAATAGTGGGCTTTAGACCTCCTTGCTAATAATAGAAGCAGGAAGGGGTAGTTATTGCGGCTGACGATGTGAGTCGCAGTCCTGATTGGAGGACATATGTTGACCGAACAGCAAAATGCATCTGTAGCGCAAGCCACAAATCAAAAACAGAACCAACAAAAACATCAAGCGTTGCACCAAGCATCCTTGCTTAATAAAGCCGAATTCTGGGGAGAAGCGGCGAAGACGCTCGATTGGATTAAGCCAGCGCAAACTGTGCTCGATGAATCACAGGCGCCGTTTTATCATTGGTTCGCCGATGGTGAGATGAACACTTGTTATAACGCCGTTGACCGCCATGTGTTGGCTGGACGCGGTGACCAAGTGGCTATCCAGTATGTGAGTCCTGTTACGGATACTGAATACGGCATTAGCTACGGGGAGTTACAGGCTCAAGTGAGCCGACTCGCGGGCTTTATGCAATCTATTGGTATAGTGAAGGGCGACCGTGTGGTGATTTATATGCCTATGGTGCCGGAAACTGCCTTCGCTATGCTGGCCTGTGCCCGCATCGGTGCGATTCATTCTGTGGTTTTTGGTGGCTTTGCCGCCAATGAACTCGCGACTCGGATTAACGATGCCAAGCCTAAATTGGTCTTGTCGGCATCTTGCGGCATTGAGCCTTCGGGCGTCATTCCTTATAAGCCTTTACTAGACAAAGCATTGGAACATGCTGTTCATCAGGTGGAGCATTGCCTGATTTTAAATCGCAGCCAGTATCAAGCCGATTTGCAGGAGGGCCGTGACTTAGATTGGCAAGCCGCATTAGCGACTGCACCTAAGGCCGATTGTGTTGCGCTTAAGGCTACCGATCCCTTGTATGTGCTTTATACCTCAGGCACCACGGGTCAGCCTAAAGGTGTGGTACGCGATAATGGTGGCCATGCCGTGGCTCTGGCTTGGTCGATGCAGCATATTTACGATATTCAAGCGGGTGATGTGTTTTGGGCTGCGTCCGATGTGGGTTGGGTTGTGGGTCATTCTTACATTGTGTATGGGCCACTGCTGGTGGGCGCCACCACCTTAATGTATGAAGGCAAACCTGTGGGAACGCCAGATCCCGGCGCATTTTGGCGCACGATTGCCAAATATAAGGTCAAAAGCTTCTTCACCGCGCCGACGGCCATTCGCGCAATCAAGCGTGAAGATCCTGACGGTGAATATCTACAAGGTGTTGATTTAAATTGTCTTAAAAATGTTTTTTTGGCGGGGGAACGTTGCGATCCCGATACCTTAGTTTGGGCACACACAAAACTTGCTAAACCTGTTATTGATCACTGGTGGCAAACCGAAACGGGCTGGCCTGTCGCGGCAAACTTGATGGGTACAGCACCGGTTACCATTAAACCGGGTTCGCCAGCTTTACCTGTGCCGGGTTATGCGGTTGAAGTGCTAGACGAATTGGGTGAGCAAGTTGCGCCCAATACTTCGGGAAATGTGGTGATTAAATTGCCTCTACCGCCGGGAACCTTAACGACACTGTGGCAAAATGATCAACGCTATCAAGATAGTTACTTGTCTATGTATCCAGGTTATTACTTAACTGGCGATGCGGGTTATACCGATGAAGACGGCTATCTCTACATTATGAGTCGTATCGATGACATCATAAATGTAGCGGGACACAGGCTATCGACGGGGCGCTTCGAAGAAGTGTTATGTCAACACCCTGATGTGGCCGAAGCCGCGGTAATTGGGGTAGATGATGCGCTTAAGGGCCAAGTTCCCCTCGGATTAGTGGTACTCAAGAAAGGCGTGACGATCAGTGATGAAGAGCTGCATAAACAGTTAATAACCCTGGTACGCCAAGAAATTGGTCCCGTCGCCTCCTTTAGGTTAGTGAGTGCGATTCAAAAATTACCTAAAACGCGCTCGGGTAAAATTTTACGCGGTACTATGCGAAAAATTGCCGATAATCAGCAATATACCGCGCCAGCGACCATAGAAGATCCACAGACCTTAGAGTTAGTGCGTACCGCGCTCACTCGCATGGGTTATGCCGATGCTTTAGTGTAAGAAATAGAGCGTAAAGGCTTTTATAGGAAGAGTGTAAAGGTCTTATAGAGAGTTGAAATATTAAGGCGATAGTAAACTGACCAAGCTTGCTATCGCCTTTTTGCGCATGGCATTTCTTATTTCGGCAAAATCAAAGATTGAAATTTTCACCTCAAATTTGCTAGTCTTGCATTCTCATCACGTACAGTTATCACAGCACAGCTGTCACGTACTGTTATCACGTACAGCTATATCACCTACAGTTTTACTGTAATCAAATGGCTTAGGGACGACCCTAAATACGCCTAATCTAACATGGGGACGACCCCTTTATGGGAGTTCACTATGAGTTGGTTCTTATTAGTTCTTGCGGGTTTATTTGAAATTGGTTGGGCAATCGGACTGAAATATACCGACGGTTTTACGCGTTTGTGGCCAAGTATCTTTACAGTGGCGTCGATGGCAGTGAGTGTGTTGCTACTCGGACTCGCGGTTAAGCAGCTACCTATAGGTACGGCTTACGGCGTGTGGGTCGGTATTGGCGCTATGGGCACCGCAATTGCGGGAATTATCCTCTTGGGAGAAGGCGTTAGCTTACTTAAAATTGCCAGTTTGATATTGATATTACTGGGTGTTTTAGGGCTTAAACTTGCCCATTAATTGACGGTTCTATTGGATAAAATGAGACCTAAACGATTGGTACTTTCGGCACAATCGAAATTGCCAATCGTATGTCTCTGGTAATTAAGTTACAAAGATCGGTATAATTACGCCTCAAAATTGGTTAGCTCTAACCTCTGTGACCCGTGGGAATTATATAATGCAAAACCACAGCAATCTTAATGATATCGGCGTAATTGGCCTTGGCGTTATGGGTAAAAACCTCGCGCTAAACATCGCGGATAACCAATATCACGTCAGCGCATTTGACCTCGATCCTGTTAAAGTTAATGGTGTTATACAGCAAGAAAAACAGGAACGCGCTGGACTCGAACCTCGCATCCTTGGCTGTGCTAATCTTACCGAAATGTTAGCCAGTCTCACAAAACCCCGCATTCTTGTGCTTTCTGTTCCCGCTGGTGCACCCGTCGATGGTGTCTGTAGTGCCTTGATTTCTGCCGGAATTGAGTCCGATGATATCGTTATCGATACTGGTAACAGCCTATGGACCGACACTGTTGAGCGTGAAGCGCGCTACAAAGGGCAATTTGTATTTTTCAGTTCTGCAGTTTCGGGCGGCGAAGTCGGTGCGCGTTTTGGACCCTCTCTTATGCCTAGCGGTGATATCGATGCATGGCATCATGTTGCACCGATTTGGAAAGCGATTGCCGCTAAGGTTGATGCCAAAACTGGGCTACCTATCGAACGCTTCGAGCCGGGTAATCCCGTGACAGAAGGCGAGCCATGCACGACTTATATTGGCCCCGCGGGTGCTGGTCATTATGTGAAGATGGTGCATAACGGTATTGAATACGCTGATATGCAGTTGATTTGCGAAGCGTATCAAATGCTGCATGACGGTTTAGGCATGAGTGCTGCAGAAGTGGGCGATGTGTTTGAACGTTGGAACAAAGGCAGCTTGAATAGCTACTTGATGGAGATCAGCAGCGAAGTATTAAAACAGGCCGACCCCTTAACGGGTAAACCGTTGGTGGAAATGATCTTAGATAAAGCGGGCCAAAAAGGCACAGGTTTGTGGACGGCCGTGAGCAGTTTACAAATTGGTTGCCCTGCACCGACGATTGCTGAAGCTGTGTATGCGCGCGCCATAAGTACCCAAAAATCCTTACGTCTACAACTCAGCCAGAAATTGGCTGGGCCAAATGCACCTGTTATCGATGACGCACAAAAAGCACTGTTGATTGAAGCCCTTGAAAGTGCGTTATATTGCGCGAAAGTGTGTTGTTACGCCCAAGGCTTCCAGTTGATGGCTATGACGGCTCATGAACAAAAATGGCAGTTAGACTTTGCTGAAATTGCAAAAATTTGGCGTGCGGGTTGTATTATTCGCGCAACTTTCTTGCAATCAATCACTCAAGCCTATGAAGACAAATCTGATCTTAGCAATCTGTTGATGGCGGACAGTTTTGCGTCTGCCTTGTCTGAAAAGCAAGGCCTATGGCGCACTGCGGTTGCGACTGCGGTAATGCAAGGTATTCCTGCACCATGTATTAGTTCGGCACTGGCATATTACGACAGTTACCGCTGCGAAACATTACCGGCGAACTTACTCCAAGGTCAGCGTGACTTTTTCGGCTCTCATACCTTTGAGCGTATCGATACCCCAGCAGGCGAGAAATATCACTTAGATTGGAGCGCTAAAGAGCGCACCTTAGCTAAGGTTTAGTGCCCGCTAACAAAATGAAAAACGCCCCTTATCAAGGGGCGTTTTTTTATAGTCGATGATTTTATAACGGCTTATGACTTTTTGACTTCAATTCATTTTAAGTCACTAAGCTAAATCTTAAGCTTAAAGTCCTAAGCATTCAGCTCAGATGAAAAGGCGATCAGCTTTTGCCAGAGTGCTTGGGCGACGGGGCCTAAAGGTGAGTGGGGTTTTCGCATCACATAGTAATCGAGTTGAATGTTGTTTTGCCTTTCACGCAGATCCAGTGCAATCAATGCGCCCTGTTTGAGTGAATCTTCAATCATATAGTGCGGCAGTTTGCCCCAGCCCATACCACTTTGAATAAGCATTTTTTTGGTGTAAAAATCATTAACATACCATCGTCGTTGCCCCGCCTGTACCCCAAACTCAATATTCGCAGTGCCTGAGCCTGTATCTTGGATCACGATTTGGTATTCATTAACGAGCTCTCGTGCGTAGGTCAGTGTCGGATGACGTTCAAGCATGCGCGGTGCTGCAACATCGAGAAGGCTACCGGAAAAAAGATAGGCTAATTCTAAATGGCTCGAACGTATGGGTTCAATTCCGCCTGCGGAGATGATGATTTCAGCTTTATCTTGATTCAGCGCTTCGAGTGCACCAGTTAAAAACTCTTGTTTGAGAATAATTTGGGTATAGGGAAACTCATTTTGAGTCAGCTCTAAAATCGGCAAAATTCGAGCGAGATTAAAGGAGGCTTCAAAAGCTAAGGTGATGCTTGCTTCGTTACCTTTGGCTAAATGCTTCGCTACTTGCTTCATTTCTTGCGCTTCATTCAGTACCCGCAGGGTATGTTGCAGCAGTTTTCGACCTTGCTCAGTGATGGCGAGTCGATAACCTTCGCGATTAAACAGGATAAGATCGAGTTGAGATTCTAACTGTTTGATACTTTGACTAATGGCGGGTTGGGTTTTATGCAGCTTGTCACTGGCAGCTTTGAGTGAGCCCGCCTCAGCTACGGTTTTAAACATCAGCAGTTGGTCTAAGGTCACAAGGATTGCTCACAAGTCATAAATTATTAGTTTATGAGATATTAGATTTTATTCCATATTTATTTATCTTTTATCGGCTCATAATCGATTCCATTCTCGCTCGTCGTCTGCGAATTTATGCCCAAGACTGACGGCAATATTAAGATCAATGGGGGTGTGTGCGATGCGATTTTCAAACTTATGTGATACCAAGGGGTCAAGTATCAATGGCTTAGTTGCAGAGGTTGATACACAGAAGTTATTCCTTTGTGCCAATATACTCAATCGCGCCGCTGCAACCGTCACATTGGCGATGAGCATAGTGTTTTTCATCTCGGGATTTGCCAAGTTATTTGGCGTGTCTATGTTCCATGTTCCGTTCACATTAATTAATCTTCCCACTGGTTTTGGTTATTTTATTGGTTTGATGGAAGTGATTGGTGCCCTTGGGTTGTGTCTACGTGACTACCGAGTGCTATCGGCGAGCGGTTTACTGGCGATTATGTTGGGGGCTATTTATTTCCACTTTAACTATGAAGCGCCGATTAATGCACTGCCGGCATTGAGCTTATCGGCTGGACTTTTTCTGGTTATTAAACTCGATGAAATTGTTGAGCGTTTAGTGCGATTTCAGCGGCAGTTGGTGCATAGTCGTTCCGCATTTTAAGCGTGCATTGAAGTGTTATGTAGAACCGTGAGTTAAGCGAGAAATGCTGAGTTTAAAGCCAGTAGTACAGATATAAGTTAATCAACACGAGAGGATTATGATGCAAGTTAACGCGAGTCGTATGCCTGTGCTATTTGTGCCCCACGGTGGTGGCCCAATGCCTTTGCTCAATGATGTTAATCATAGGGAATTGCGTACATTTTTAACTTCAGTAACAGCGCCAATGCCAACTCCAAAGGCGATTGTGTTGATCACTGCCCATTGGGAAGAATCTGTGGTGACTTTGTCGAGTAGCCCAAAGCCAAGTATTTTGTATGATTACTATGGATTTCCACCTGAGGCTTATCAGCTGACATATCCTGCACCCGGTGAGCCAGAATTAGCCGCACAGATTGCGAATATGCTAGCGGATAAGGGCATCGCCGCCCGCTTAGATAGTGAACGCGCATTTGATCACGGTACCTTTGTACCACTTAAGTTGATGTATCCTGAGGCGAATATTCCCGTGGTGCAGATGTCGTTAGTCCACAGCCTCGATCCTAAAATCCATATAGCGATTGGGGAGGCTTTAGCGCCGCTGCGGGACCAAGGGGTGTTGATCGTGGGGTCTGGCATGTCGTTTCACAATATGCGGGCATTTTTCTCAAGCGATCTCACAGTGCAAAGCCGCAGTGCAGAATTTGATCATTGGTTGACGCAAACTTTAACGGCAAGTGTTAGTTCTGCCGAGGTAAAAACAGCGTTAACTCATTGGCAATCAGCCCCTGAAGCGCGTTTTAGTCATCCGCGGGAAGAACATTTATTACCGCTACATGTGTGTTTTGGTGCAGGCCATAATGGTTCATCCCATGCCGAACGCAACTTTAATGGTATTTTGTTAAACACGCTGATCTCTGGTTATATCTGGCAATAAATGGAGGGTAGGATTTCCCTCGTCGATAATAAGCCAAATTGAAGTTGTGTTGCGGCCAATAAAAAGGTTCGTATCTATCGAAGATATGAACCTTTTTATATTCAGCATTGAGCTGTGGTGTAGCATTAGCTTAGCGGATTTACTCTTATGCGGTAAACACTAAACCCACGCTAAACAAGGTACTGAAAATCATGGTTAACTTAGCTGTGCGGCCGAGTAACGGATTTAAGGCTTCACCAGAAACTGCATAAAAATCGCTACTGAGTTTGCGGGCAATAAGCAGAGATAATCCCGCAAGTAGTACTGGTAAGCCGGGTAAAATACCGAATAAAAAGCCAGCGATGACTAGGCCAAAGGGCAAATAGATTAAGGCTTGATAAAGCACTTTTGCCTGAGCTTCGCCGATACGTACCGCTAGAGTATGCTTGCCCGCTTGGGTGTCGGTGCGGATATCGCGAGTGTTATTCACCAACATAATCGCAGCGTTAAATAAGCCAATCGCACAACCTAATAACCACGCATTAATAGTCGTATCGCCTGCCTGCAGATAATAACTGCCCACCACTGCAACTAAGCCAAAAAAGACAAATGCTGCTACTTCACCGAGCCCATGGGAGGCGAGGGGATAGGGGCCACCACTGTAGCCAAGAGCACCTAAAATAGCGGCTGCGGCGAGAATGGCGATGGGCCAGCCTCCGTGCCAAATCAGATATGATCCCACGGCAAGCGCCATTAAGAGACAAAATATCATGGCATTGCGAACGCTTGTTGGTGAAATTAAACCACTTTGAGTCACGCGAACGGGCCCTAAGCGCTCGTCTGTATCTATGCCGTTTTTAAAATCAAAATAGTCGTTAGCGAGGTTGACGGCGATTTGTAATAAGACAGCACACAACATTGAAGTGGCAGCGATTAACCAGCTGTAACTCTCAAGATGCAGGGCGAGAATGTTGCCTATCAGTAGGGGACCTATGGCCGCGGGTAGCGTACGGGGTCTTATTGCTAAAATCCAAGGATTCATGGCGTCCAGTCATTATTGGTAAATGGGAATGGTACCGAGCAAGGGCTCAATTAGCGCATAGCATAACAAGATTTAACACGAAAGTGAGCACTATCTAATAAACGCATTTAACAGAGTTTGAATTGGCGCACATATGTTCACTGATGCAGGATGAGATTTGTCGTTAAGTTCAAAGAAAATCAAAAAAGTCTGTGTTTCCATAGTTAATGTTAATGGAGGCTTTGTGCTGTCCATGACATAGGCGTAACGCTAAATACTCTATTTAGTAGATAGCATAGGCGGTTGCTACCCTATGCTCGTTATTTTTTGCCGCTACAACAATGCCGATAAGGACATATTTGGATGCGTTTTGACAATAAGGTGGCATTAGTCACTGGGGCTGCGGCTGGGTTAGGTCGAGCGTATGCCATCATGTTGGCTGAACGGGGGGCAAAAGTGATACTCGTCGACCAGCCGTTATCGTCCTATGAGTCAATTTCCACCGACGGCGCTCAGACGAGCCAAGCTAACTTAGAATTAATGCAGACCTATTGCAGCATTATTAAACTTGGTGGAGATTGCATTTATTTTGTGCTTGATGTGAGTCAGCGAAATGAAGTGAATAGCATGATTGAAGAGGTGATCCTACGCTGGCATCGCATTGATATCTTGATTAATAACGCGGGCGTTTATGGTGCTTGTCCCTTTGAACACATTAAACTTGAGCAGTGGCAACGGCAATTGGATGTCGATCTCAATGGCAGCTTTTATCTCACTCAAGCTGTTTGGCCTTATATGCAACAACAGCATTTTGGCCGGATAATGATGACAACGGGAGCCTCGGCCTTGTTCGGTGACTTGCATCAAGTTGGTTTTAGTGCGAGCAAGATGGCGCTGGTCGGCATGGTGAATAGCTTATCATTAGAAGGTGAAATTCATAATATTCGAGTCAATAGTTTATGCCCTCAGGCCGTAACCGCGATGACGGCCAAACATTTAGCGAGTGCGATTCAGCCGCTATTTTCCTTTGAATCATTAACGGCTACTACGGCTTTCTTGGTGAGTGAACAGGCGCCAAATGGTCAACATCTACTCGCCGGAGCGGGCAGTGTTAGCCACGGCATGTTTGTCGAGTTTCAGCCTATGTATTTTAATGAAGGTCTTTTTACGCCAGATAACCTCGCGCAGCAGTGGCCACAGTTACACCAATCCTTCCCCGTGAGCTTGCACTCCTGTGGAGAGGATAAGGTTTTGTCTTGGTCTAAGTTAAGTGCGCTAGAACATCACATTAAAATCGATTGATTCATCATGCTTGTATTTGAACTAAGCCTGCATCTATAGCGATTTAAATCCAGTAAGTGGCTCAATAAAGCCGTAAATGCTAACCACAATAAATAACATAGACACTCCAGCGTGCCTCGTTTAATTCCTCACCGTTGGAGTGATGATTTGATTGTGAATAATCGATAGAAGACTGGTCAGCTTAATGCTAACTGAGTTACCCTTTAAGATTAATTGCTAATTACGCAGTAGGATCCCATGAGTCAGGTATTAGACGATCTTTTATCATTACTTTCCCTTGAGCAAATTGAAATTGGCCTCTTTCGTGGTCAAAGCCAAGATCTGGGTTTTGGGCATGTGTTTGGTGGTCAGGTGATGGGTCAAGCACTGAGCGCCGCAAAACAGACTGTAGCTGCTGAGCGTAAGATCCATTCATTACACTCCTACTTTTTACGTGCAGGTGACGAGAAGTTGCCGATTGTTTATGAAGTAGAAAATATGCGTGATGGCGGTAGTTTTAGCGCTCGTCGGGTTAGTGCTATTCAAAAAGGTCGCCCCATTTTTCATATGACCTGCTCCTTCCAAGAACCTGAGGAAGGCTTTAGTCATCAAGCCGCTATGCCGCAAGTGCCCGGACCTGAAGGTTTGTTGAATCAGCAGGAATTGGCGCTGACGATGCGGGATAAAGTACCGCCGAGCATACTTGAAAAGTTTATGGCCGATGCGCCAATTGAGATGCGATTGGTCAATCCACTGCACCCTTTTGCGCCTAAAGAAACTGAGCCGTACCGTTATGTTTGGATGAGGGCTAATGGCCCTATGCCAAATGATGCCCATATCCATGAATATTTACTCGCCTATGCCTCAGACTTTAACTTTTTAGTCACGGCAGCTCAGCCCCACGGTGTATCCTTCTTAAGTCCAGGGGTACGAATGGCGACGATCGATCACGCGATGTGGTTCCATCGCCCGATTAATATGGGAGAGTGGTTGCTTTACAGTATCGATAGTCCTAATGCTAGCGGTGGCAGAGGTTACGTCAGAGGGCAGTTTTTCAATCAACAAGGCGAGTTAGTGGCTTCTTCTACCCAAGAAGGCCTGATACGCATGGTAAAAGGACGTTAGTATGTATCTGAAAATAAAATCGTTTATATTGTTCTCTCTCATGGCTGTCTTGCTCAATGGCTGCGTGACTGTAACACCTGAACAACCGATTATCATCAATGGCGCAGCTGGCTATCTAGAGAAGATCCCATTACCTCAAGGCTGCCAAATCATTATTGCCATTATTGATTTGAATACTCCAGGTGTCGTCGTCGCACAAAAAACCTTCAATATCGCCAGAGCACCTGTGCCATTTAAATTTACACTGCCCGCTAAATCGATCGATAAAAGTATCCAATATGGCGTAGTGGCGATGATCAAGTTTCAAGACCAAGTGATTTTCCAAACCTATGACAGGTTCCCAGTTATCAATAATGATAAGTTCACGACAGAAGTGTTAATGAAGGCGGTGATGGCGAATTAACCACTGGCCACAACTGCAATAATATTGTTTTTATATTGATGAAGATTTAGCCCTTTCAATTCTATATTGAAAGGGCTTTTTTGTGATCATTAATCCGCTTGCTATGCTGTAAATGTGAGATTAAGTATTAATTTGCTCTATAGAGGATTAAGAATATTAATGCATAAGTTAGTTGATTTTTTATAAGGGATATCATTTTGTAAAATATTATGCAAAACAAAATGTATGTATTTTGTTAATTAAAAGTTATTGCCTTTGTTCTTTATTGTTTAGTAAAAGATGTTTTGAGTTTATTTTGTAACTAATGATATTTATAAAAAAGAATATTTATTTACGGGGATTTATTCTGTTTAACCTAAGGCTATTTTTGAGCTGACACTTAAAGGTTAAGTTTAACTATATGATTTAATGTTTATTATTTGTTTTTATCGATTTTTATACTACGACTTATCGTTGGGACATAAAACAGTCTGATAAAGGTTCTATGGATTTATTTTAACAAGGTATGAGGTTGTTCATCATTTACTGAATTACGTTCTGTTAACTTGCTGTTTTAATTTGTATCATCACGTGTTACAAGTTATCGCGATAAAACTCAGTGATCATCATCACAGTAAATTGAATGGTTATTCATAAAAAATGTCAGTTACGGGTGATGTTTTTGGTTGCCGCAGCGTTTTCATGCCACCCAAACCTGAGTTTTATAAATCATACAACTTATAAGAATTAGGGAAGTCACAATGAAAACTAAAATAGCATTAGCAGTGTCTATGGCACTGTTATCGTCGGCGGCAAATGCACAAACCGTATTATCACCTACGGGTGAAACCTTGCAGTTAGATATTCCAAGTGAATTACAAGTCACTTCATTACGCGGTAACGCTGCCGGAGCTGAGGTTAAGTTTGTACCTGAAGCAGATTTAGGTGAGGGTGAATATACTTATATCGTCCGTTTACGCGATAGTTCGGTTGCTAATTACCAAGGAACTATTCCAGGATTAAAAGCGACTAGTTCACAAAGAGTGCAGGTAAACGGTACTTCAAAAGTTGCTGTGAACGGTAAACTTGATGCTTCTAAAGCTGAAGTCAAAAGTTATGTTAGTTATTTGAAAGTAAAACAGAACCGATTTTTAGCTAACGCGAGTGCGGCTATTGGCACCAATCTGCAACCATTAACGACATATCAGTATGCGTTAAACGGTATGGCGGTTCGCATGACTCAAGCTCAAGCGAAGAAAATGGCTGAGTTACCTGAGGTTGCGTTTGTTGAGCGCGAGCGCATGGAGCAAATGGAAACCGACGTCAGTCAAGCGCTTATCGGTTCTCCTAATGTATGGGATGGCAGCGCGACGGGCACGAAAGCCATGGGTGAAGGCGTGATCGTCGGTATTATCGACTCAGGTATTAACTCAGATCATGCTTCATTCGCTGATGTTGGCCAAGATGGCTATGACCACACAAACCCATTAGGTCAAGGCATCTATATTGGTGATTGTAAAACTGATTTCGCGAGCATATGTAATGACAAGTTGATTGGAGTTCGCAGTTACTCTGAGATAACAAATAACTACGATGATGCAAAAGTGTTTGGTGACACCCCTCCAGCTAAAAATGGTGAGGATTATGGTGGGCATGGTACTCACGTTGCGAGTACCGCAGCAGGTAACATCCTAGTGAATGTGCCTTATGTGCAAGGTGAAACAGGTAAGTTAGAAAGCGATGGCATTGCGACAGGCCTTGAATTTAAACAAATCTCAGGTGTTGCACCACATGCAAACATTATAGCTTATCAAATTTGTAATCCGGGTAATGCGGGCGACACTTATTCTGGCTGCCCGACCGCACCGATTTTAAAAGCCTTAGATGATGCGATTAAAGATGGCGTCGATGTGCTTAACTTTTCTATCAGTGGTGGTGGAAACCCGTGGAATAGTGCGACGGAACAAGGTTTTTTAGCCGCGCGTAATGCGGGGATTTTTGCTGCAGTGGCTGCGGGTAACACACGCGCTGCGACAAGCACGAGCCCTGCGATTAATCAAACACCTTACTCTACGCCTAAAAATGCACCTTGGTATACTTCGGTCGCTAACTCGACTCATAACCGTGACATAGTACGCGCCGTGGAATTTAATGGTAAAAACTATCATTACACTGCTGGTTCTGGTCCAGTTCAAACTGAAGTGCTCAAAGGTGTTCCCCTTTATGCTGGCGCAATTGATGCGACCAATTTTGAAGCCTGTAAACCGTTCACAGCCGATGCCTTTAAAGACAAGATCGCCGTTTTAAGACGCGGTGTTTGCTCATTCGATATCAAAGTGGCCGCCGCAATGGCCGCTGGCGCTAAGGGTGTGATTGTTTTCAATAGAGATGGTGAAAATAATGAGCGTCTGACTATGTCGGGGCTGGATAAATTGAATATTCCAGCGGTATTTATTGGTGATATTGATGGCTTAGAATTGATTGCTGCTATGGCGGCAAATCCTGCTCTTGAAATCACGCTGTCTCCAACCCCTAAAGTTGCCAGTAAAGAAGCGGATGTTTTATCTGCCAGTTCATTGATTGGACCTAATCTGACTAACGATGTACTCGTACCCTATGTTGCTGCACCGGGCAGTGACATCTACGCTGCTTATTCCGACCAACAGTTTGGCCATGATGAAACAGGTACAGATCCTGCCGATTTCACTTTGATGTCAGGTACTTCAATGGCGAGTCCTCACGTTGCCGGTGCTGGTGCGTTACTTAAATCGCTACATAAGGATTGGACGCCAGACAACATTCGTTCTGCGCTAATGATGACGTCAACGACAGCCCAAGCCATGAAAAAAGCCGATGGTAAAACCGTTGCTGATCCGTTTGACGTAGGAGCCGGTCGTATTCGTGTTGATTTAGCGGCAAAAACGGGCTTAGTGATGGATGAAAGTGCCTTAAACTACGAGATTGCTAATCCTTCGACAGGTGGTGATCCACGTAAGCTAAACATTCCAAGCATGGCTGATTCACGTTGTATCGATACTTGTACTTGGACACGTACTGTTACTGCAACGGCTGATGGTAGCTGGACTGCAAAAGGCGTTTCCGCAACGGATAAATTCGCGTTAACTGTGACGCCAGAAAGCTTTAATCTCAAAAAAGGTGAAAGCCAAACGATTACAGTGACTGCGGATGTGACTGACGTCGGTGCAAGTTGGGGCTTTGGTAACTTAGTATTAACGTCCGATACTTTCCCAACGGCTAATATGCCGATCGTAGCTAAGATAGCTAAACGCGATTTACCTGCTTTGGTTAATGTTTCAGCCTCACGTGATGCAGATGAACGTAATTTGGCGCACTTGAAAGCGATTGATCTACCCGGTGTTGCGGCGACAGTGACTGCACTTAAATTAAGCGCTACTTATGAATCAAGTGTGAAACAGGATTCAAATACCGATAGTGCATTTGATGATTTGGCCGATGGCGTAAAAGTATTTAGCTTTAATGTTGAAGATAAAGCTTTATATTTCAATGCATCAATCGGTAATACAACCTCTCCTGACTTAGACATGTTTGTGATACTCGATAAGAAAGACGGTAGCAAGCTTTCTATCGCGGCATCTTCTGCGTTTGGCGGTTCAAAGGAAAGTGTATCCATTAAGAACCCAGTGAAGGGTGAGTATATTGTCGTTGTACAAAACTATCAGGCATCTGCAGCCGATGCGGATGATGCCTTTAGTTTGAAACAAGTAACCTTATATGATGAAGCGGGTGATAACTTAACTGCAAATCTTACGGGTGATCATAAAGATTTCAATGTCAACTTAGCATGGAAACAAGCGATGCTAGTGGGAGATGCTGGCATAGCTATGCTGACGCTGACCACCACTGATGACAAAGTCGCACCTGTTAAAATTCCGGTCGTATTTGAGCGCGTTAGTGATGACGTATTACCTCCTCTAGGCAGTACTGTTTCTGGTGAATTAACACCTGGCACCGCTAAAGTGATGAAGACACGTATTGAAGCGAACAAAACGCAAGAAACCCGTGTTTACACCCTAGAGGCGTTATTACCTGAAGGTCATGAAGTGGCTAATATTAGCCATCAAGGCGCACAAGTGGGCAATAAGATCACTTGGACTATCGAAATGGCCTCTGCTGCTGCGGCATTAGATGTCACCTTTGACTTAGTGCCACGTAAGGCGAGTCAAGGCAACATAGTGGCATTGACCAACAAAGTGAATAACGACTCGGCTGAAATCTTGAAGCAGGAGTATCAATTTGATGTTCCAGAAGTGGCGCCAGTCGCTGTGATTGAAGCTCCTGCCACTGTCCAAGAAGGTAAACCTTTGTTCATCGATGCGAGCAAGTCGTCGGATGCCAACAATGATCCTTTGACCTACAAATGGACTCAGTTAGGGGGCACCAGCTTTAACTTTGACGCTAATGCGGCCAAGCTTAATCTCGTTGCACCAAACGTGAGTGGCTCTGCTCAGACTGTTTCATTCCAACTGACAGTATCTGATAACCACGGCAATAAAGATTCAAGTGTTGTGTCTGTATCTGTGACTGAAACACCAGCCAAGAAAGATGATGGTGGTGCCTTAGGTTGGTTAAGCTTATTGTTGCTACCTTTTGCGTTTGGTCGTCGTAAACAAGGCTAAACCCTCAGAGTAAAATCGGATGGTTTAATGGTAAGAGAGAAGGGCTGATATTGATATCAGCCCTTTTTGTATTTGCTGGTTTGGGTTAGCGATTTGACATTAAAAAATCGACAAAGGCGCGGTCTGCTTGGCTGACGGGGCGCTGCTTTTTCCATGCAATATGGAGGTTTAAAAATACCGGTGGATCGAAGGGTTTGGCTAAAATGTCATCTTTTGAGCTTATCGCCATCTCAAGCACACTGGTGATCCCAAATCCTTGGGAAACAATCTGTTTAATCAGATTAATCAAATTGGTCTCGAAGGCAATATTGGGCTTTTTGCCTAATTCTTTGGCTTGAGAGAGTATCCACTCACGGTGGAAATAACCTGTTTTGAACATCACTAATTCATGGTCGAAAAAGTCATGTAGACTCACAGCGCTATGTTCCGCTAAAGGGTGTTCGGCACCCATGGCGATCACCATTTGCTCACGGATCAACAGCTGACTATCAAATTCGGGCTGTAGGTCTTGGGCGGTAATGATCGCAATATCCACTTCTTCCTGTTGCAACATGCGCAGTGCATCCCGTGTCCCGCCTTCAAACAGTGATAGTTTCAATTCGGGGTATTTATGCCGAAAAGCCATTAAGCGCGAGGGGAGATAGAAAGAACCCAGCATGCCCGGCACGGCAATGCGGACCTCTCCCGAGGTGAGATTGGCCATGGCACGGATTTGCGCTTCGGCCTGTTTAACCTGTTTCAGGATCAAAGTGGCATGTTGATGCAGGACTAAACCTTCGGCCGTGAGTGTGAGCAGCTTATCATTCTTGTTGCTCGTACGATTGACTAAGGTGACGCCGAGTGCGACCTCTAAGCGCTTGATACTTTGGCTTAACGCGGGCTGAGCCATATTCAGTTTCTTGGCTGCGGCGGTAAAGCTGCCGGTATTGGCAAGGGCATCTAAATGTTTGAGTTGGCGAATATCCATTAATCGGGCTCGTACTATTTTATCAGTGGCAAGAAGTGTACTTTTGGTGCGCTATTTCTATAACAAAAATCAATGATTACGATAGATATTATCTATTATTGTTATGTTATGCCCAGTGATAATCTTTGTCTATCCTATGAGTGATACTTGGTTGAGGCTCCCGTGCAAGCCGTATTAGATACTATGATTGACAATAAACAGCGTGACACCCGATTGATGTGGGCGCTCTGCGTCGCTTCAGTGGTGGTCTATATCAACTTGTATTTAATGCAAGGCATGTTGCCGCTGATTGCGGAACATTTTGCGGTATCAGGCTCTAAAGCAACCTTGATCCTGTCTGTGACCAGTTTTTCCTTAGCCTTTTCATTGCTCTTGTATGCGGTACTGTCAGATCGTATCGGTCGACACACTCCAATCATTGTCAGCTTGTGGTTATTGGCATTGTCTAATTTACTATTAATTTGGGCGCCGGATTTTAATGGGTTAGTGCTAGTGCGATTGCTACAAGGTGCATTACTCGCTGCCGTACCTGCGATTGCCATGGCGTACTTTAAGGAGCAATTATCACCAAGCACTATGCTGAAAGCCGCAGGCATTTATATCATGGCGAACAGTATTGGCGGGATTGTTGGACGTCTGCTCGGTGGTTTAATGTCGCAGTTTTTATCTTGGCAAGAATCTATGTGGTTGCTGTTTCTAGTGACGTTAGCGGGGGTGGCTTTAGTGAACTATTTGCTGCCTTCACTTGCCGATGCGCAGTCGATGTCCCCCAGTAACACTGAGCCTTCCTTATCAAAACGCGTCCGTTTAGCGCAAGATCTTCATGGCTTTAGTCATCATCTCACCGATGCGCAAATGCGTTTGGTCTACGCGATTGGTGGCTTGACC
Source organism: Shewanella sp. S23-S33 (assembly GCF_043359565.1). Classification (NCBI taxonomy): domain Bacteria; kingdom Pseudomonadati; phylum Pseudomonadota; class Gammaproteobacteria; order Alteromonadales; family Shewanellaceae; genus Shewanella; species Shewanella sp. S23-S33. Next base: position 172,402 of record NZ_JBHFFD010000019.1, read on the forward strand.
TTTATGATGATGGTGAATCAATTTAGCTTTATTCAACTGCATTTGATGGCTCCACCCTATGAATGGAGTCGTTTCCAAGCCACCTTGATTTTTCTGTGTTATTCCAGCGGGACTGTCGCTTCGTATTTTACTGCAAAGTGGCTCGCCAAATTTGGTCAACATAAGTTGTATCAATGGTCTTGGTGCGTGATGTTACTCGGCAGTTTACTGACCCTGTTTGATACGACCTTAACCATTAGCTTAGGTTTTTTAATGACCGCCTGTGGGTTCTTCCTTACCCACAGTTGCTGTAATTCCTTTGTTGCAATGCGGGCCAGTCGTGATCGAGCTAAGGCGACGTCACTCTATTTATGTTGTTATTACTTAGGTGCTGCGATTGGCGGCCCTTATTTGATGATGTTTTGGCATGAGGCGCAGTGGCGAGGTGTGGTGATGGGGTCGTTAACCTTATTAGCCTTGATCGCCTTAGCTATCACCCGTTTGCATTACCATCAAACTCATGTCAAACGGGCGTTGGTCTAAAGCTTAAATATGCCTTTTAGTCATCGGAATTAATGTACTGTTTGCGGTCTAAATCGTATTTACGCATTTTGTCGTAGAGGGTTTTTCGGGGCAGTTCTAGCTGCTCCATGGTCTGCTTAATACTGCCCTTGTTGTGGCTAAGTGCTTCTTCAATCAGTACCCGTTCAAAAAACTCTACCCTTTGTAGCAGGGACATACTCGAGTGCAGGCTTGGAGTATTGCCTAACGTGCCAGCAAAGGCGGCTTCTCCGCCCAGCAGCACAAAGCGTTCGGCGAGATTACGTAACTCACGCACATTGCCTGGCCAGTCGTGGGAAGTCAGTATCGCGTTTTGCTCCGCATTTAAGGCAATAAGCGCTTTGTGATAGCGTGCCGATGCGACGCGGGCAAAGTGTAAAAAGAGTAACGGAATATCTTCACGGCGATCTCTCAGGGGAGGGATGGGCACAGTCACCAGATTTAAGCGATACAACAAGTCTTGGCGAAATTCCCCGGTGTCACACAGGCTCTTTAAATCTACTTTAGTGGCGGCGATTACCCGTATATCAAGGCTGATGCTTTTGTTTGACCCTAAGCGTTCAACCTTACGGTCTTCAAGTACCCGCAGCAGTTTTACTTGCAGCGACAGTGGCGTACTCTCAATTTCATCTAAAAATAACGTGCCACCATTGGCATATTCAAATTTGCCAATGCGCATCTTATCGACGCCAGTAAAGGCCCCCGCTTCGGCGCCAAAGAGTTCACTTTCAATTAAGTTTTCGGGGATTGCACCACAGTTGATGGCGACAAAGTTGGCTTGGCTGCGGCTGCTGTGGTCGTGTAAATAGCGGGCAACAAGTTCTTTACCTGTACCTGTTTCGCCTTCAATTAACACATCCGCAGGCGTATCTATCACTTGGGTTATGATGTGGCGCATACGGTTGATGCCGACACTGTTGCCCAAAATACGAGGGCCCGGTACGCTTTGGCTTTCGAGATCCTTTTTAAGCTTGCGGTTCTCTAAGGTTAGACTGCGTTTTTCTAAGGCGCGTTTAACCACATCGAGTATATGTTCGTTATTAAAGGGTTTTTCGAGAAAGTCGTAGGCGCCTTGTTTTAAGGCATTGACTGCCATGGCAATATCACCAAAACCAGTGAGTAGGACAACGGGGAGATCGGGATCTTGCAGACGGATTTGTTGCATTAAGCTGATGCCGTCTAATTGTGGCATGTTGACATCCGATATCACCATTCCCGCCCAATCTTTATGCAGCAACTTAGCGATACCTTTGGGTTCTGTGGTGGCGAGCGCCTTAATGCCCTCCAGTTCAAATAGTTGCACGAGAACTGTGCCTATGTGCGGCTCATCGTCGATGATGAGAACAGAATAATCTTGAATTGAATTGGGCACACTCATAAAACTAACGTTCCTCGAGCAAGTAAATAGGTAAAATTATCTGGAAAATAGCGCCACCCTCTTCGGCATTGGCAACGTTAATTTGGCCTTGCATGGATTCGATAATACGTTGTGAAATTGATAAGCCTAGCCCCAATCCGTGCCGTTCGTTGGTGGTAAAGTAGGGTTCGAAGATTTTCTCCATTTGGCTTTCACGCACACCAGGGCCCGAATCTTGGATGCTGATGCAAAACTTATCTTCACTGGTCACGCGGATAACCAATTGGCGTTTAACTGATTGTTGCATAGCGACAATGGCGTTGCTCATAATGTTGACAAACACTTGTTGTAATCTAACCTTATCGCCCCAAACCTGATAGTTGCCGTTGGGTAATTGTACATCGAGTTCAACACCCTGTTTATCAATTGCAGGTTGAACTATGGTCAGGGCTTGCTTGATACAGCGGCCAATATCGGTTGCGCTATCAGCGCCTTGGCTCTTGCGGGTAAAGCTTTTAAATTGCCCAACAATATCGGCTAATCTGTCGGTAAGTTCAATAATAATCTTGATATTATCCAGTGCCTTATCTTGCATATCACGGGCGAGAAAAGTTTGGGTATTTTGGGCATAGCTTCGAAGTGCCGCGAGTGGTTGATTGAGTTCATGGTTAATACTGGCGGATAAACTGCCTATCACTGTCAGTTTTGCCGCTTGGATCAGCTCATCTTGAGTATCTTTGAGTTGATTGTTGGCCTGCTGTAAGTCCTGAGTGCGTTCTTCAACTCGCTGTTCTAATAGGCTTTGCGCTAGTTGCATTCGGTGTAGATTGCGACGGCGCTCGGCGTTAAATAGGATGCTGAGTGCCAGCAAAAGATAAATACTGGCTGACAGTAACATCAGTGCGGGCAAAGAGGTCAGTAAAGGTTTGATTGGCGCTAAGATGTGTACTCGCCAGCCTGCTTTAGCCATTGATTGGTGGATGTCCATGTATTGTTCATGGTCTGTACCCGTTTGCAGTTGGTAAAGCATAGCTTGACTACCACTTTCATAGGGCGGCTTCATCAACAACTCTCCTATGGGACGTTCTGCATAGCGTTTTGAGGCATTAAGGGCATATTGCTTGGCTTGGGTAAGCGGGGTTAGTGACTTTAACCGCCATTCATCGATACTGGAAATAAAGACGATATCCTCAGGATCACTGATAAGGAACTGATACTGACCCGCAATCGCGATACTGGTACTTTGTTGCTCTATGTCGGCAATATTAACTTTGACTATGATGGCCCCAAGTATGCCTTTACCACCTTGTTGATAAATAGGGTAAGAGAAATAAAATCCGCGCTTATCTGAGCTGGTACCCACTGCGTAATAACGGCCTAGATTGCCCGAGATAGCATCTGTGTAATAGGGTCTAAAGGAGTAGTCCTTGCCAATAAAGGAAAAACTTTGTTGCCAGTTACTGGCGGCAATGGCGATACCTAAGGCATCGATCAGATAGATATCGGATGCTTCGGTGACATGCTGAATTTCTTCGAGATATAAATTAAGCTCTTGGACTTTATCAGGATTCTGCTGGTCGTTCAGGACATTGGCGAGCATTGGGTTAGTCGAGAGCACGTGGGGAATACTTTCGTAGCGCGATAGTGCACCATCGAGAAAACTGACTAATTCCTTTAGTTGTTTCTCCGATTGCTTTTGGATCTCGATTTTACCTTGATGCAAATGCACCCAGTAGGTCAGTTTGAGGGTTGCAAATAGGCCTGCAAGTAACACAACGGTCAGAAAGAGGCGTTTCTTGGCCTTAGGCGTCATGGGCAACATGGTGGTTATCCTGATAAAGCAACGGGATCAATAACTGATACTGCGCATAATAAAACAAAGCGAGCCTGACTAGGCTCGCTTAAAATCTATCTGTAATCAAGGGGTAATCTCACAACCTTGAATTGCAGACTAATATCCACGCATCGAATCCAACCATTCAGGTAAGAAGAGTGAAATCTGTGGTACGTAAGTAATCAGGGCTAAGAAGGCTAGCATCACGAGTAACCAAGGTAGAACCGACTGAATCACCCAACCAATACTGCGTCCCGTGATCCCAGCGGTGACAAAGAGATTGAGTCCCACCGGCGGCGTTAGCATACCGATCTCCATGTTCACGACCATTATGATACCTAAGTGGATAGGATCTATGCCTAATTGCGTTGCAATAGGGAACAGAATTGGCGCCATAATGAGTACAATCGCCGATGGCTCCATAAAGTTACCGGCAGCAAGCAACAGTAAGTTAACGATGATCAGGAATCCCCAGGCGGGTAAACCCATGCTAACAATATACTCAGCAATAATGTGAGGGATACGTTCTGTGGTTAATACATGCGCAAATAGCATAGCGTTAGCTATGATAAACAGCAGCATGATACTGACCTTGGCACCATCGCGCACAACATGACGTATGTCTTTGTCGATAGGCGTTTTAATCAGTCCTAAGAACATATGGCCTAAGTTACGCGCAGTTGCTTTGGCTAAGTTTTCACCTTGATTACGCCATGCCACGTCTTTTAATGGCCCGATATCACGGTAGCCAAATACTGCAATAAGGTAAGCATATACACAAGCCACAGCTGATGCTTCGGTTGGGCTCGCAACGCCACCATAGATAGAGCCTAATACGATAAAGATGAGTGCTAATCCACCCATTGCCTTGGCACTTGAAATCCCCAGTTGTTTAACGCCAGGAAAAGGACGTGAGGGCAAGTTTTTAAAGCGGGCAACGATATAAATGACGATCATCAATATAAATCCCATCATTAAACCTGGGATTAAGCCTGCCATAAACATTTTTGCAGCCGATACTTCCGTTGCTGCGGCATACACTAACATGACGATTGAAGGTGGGATCAAAATCCCGAGAGTGCCAGAGGTCGTGATCACGCCTGCAGCAAATTTTTCGGGATAACCTGCTTTTACCATGCCGACTATGACGATAGAACCAATTGCCGCAACAGTCGCAGGAGATGATCCAGAAACCGCAGCAAACAGCATACACGCCATAACGGATGCCATCGCTAATCCACCACGGACATGTCCAATACTGTCCATGGCAAAATCGATAATCCGTCTAGCAACACCACCCGTTGATAGGAAGGCGGATGACAGAATAAAGAAGGGGATAGCGAGTAAAGTGTAATGCTCTGATGAAGACTCATACAGCTTGAGTGCAACTGAGGCTAAGGAATCATTCGAGAACAATAAAATCGTCAGCATGCTGGAAAAACCTAATGCAATAGCGATAGGCATACCGAGAAACATACATACGAATAGGGCGGTAAATAGGGTTGCAATAGCCATTATTTAGCCTCCTTTTGGTCAGAGACTGGATCTACTTTAGCGTTTTTAGCGCTCTCATCGATTAAATGCATACTTTCTTTCGCTTCATCGGCAAATTGGAAGCCTGAGACTTGGTCACGCAGAATGGCGATAAAGAGTTCGACGAAACGCCAAGTCAACATAAAAAAGCCAATAATTAAAATACTTTGAGATAACCAAATCGGTATTGCGCCATCTTCAATATCGATTTTTAAAGTGTTCCAAGCAAAATCTGGATCAAGGCTTTTTAATATAAATTGTGGGAAATGTATGTCTTCCATAGGCAAACCGATTTGATACATTTGGCTTAAATAATCCCAACTGCCTTTTAAAAAGAGTCCGCAATAGACTATACAAACAAAGGCGGTAATAAGAGATACTATCTTTTTAGCCTTTGGTGCTAAATTTTTAACAAACGCATCGACACCAATATGGGCACCGACTTTAACCCCATAGGACATACCAAATAACACAAACCAACCGCAAAAGGTTAATGTAAGTTCTTGGATCCAAAGAAAACCCGTGTTGAAGAAGAAGCGAGCGACTACTTCTGAAAACACTAGCAGCGTCATCAGAGTGATCAATAAATTGAGCACACCTTCTTCAATATAACCAAATATTCGCGATATCACAGCCATAATCCCCTCGCTGAAATGGCCGCCTAAGCTCGGTTGAGCTTAAGCGGCTATTATCATTATTATTTATTTGCAGCTACAGCAGCATCAATCACATCTTTACCGATTTGATCTTCAAACTTAGCCCAAACAGGTTTCATTACCTCAACCCATTTTTGACGTTCAGCAGGAGACAGGGTCACTAACTGTGAACGTTTAGAATCAAGGATTAACTGTTTGTCTTCATTGTCTTTTTCAGCGGCAATCTTGTTACCTAATGCGATAGATTCGTCTAAAGCTTCTTTGATGATCTTACGTTTGTCAGCAGGTAGACCTTTCCAGAAAGTGTCAGAGGTCACGACCATATAGTCGAGAACACCGTGATTACTTTCAGTGATTTGGCTTTGCACTTCATAGAACTTTTGTGAATAAGTATTTGACCAAGTGTTTTCTTGACCATCGATAGCGCGGGTTTGCAGTAGGGTAAATACTTCAGAGAAAGGTTTTTTCACAGGGATTGCACCAACAGCATCAAACTGGGCTGCTAGAACATCAGATGCCATAACGCGGAATTTCAAGCCTTTTGCATCAGCAGGATTTTTAAGTGGTGTGTTAGATGAGAACTGTTTCATACCATTGTGTAAATAACCCAGACCGACAATTCCTTTACGGCTCATGGAGTTCAGTAATGTTTGACCAGCTTCACCTTGTTGGAAACGGTTCACGGCATCCATATCATTGAATAGGAAAGGTAAATCGAATATTTGTAGACGTTTAGTGTAACGCTCAAACTTTGAGAGTGAAGGCGCGACAAATTGTACGTCGTTTAACAGCAGTGCCGCTAGTTCGTTGTTATCCCCAAATAACTGTGAGCTAGGAAATACACTGACTTTGTATTCACCTGGTAAACGTTGTTCAACGAGTTCTTTAAATTTAAGTGCCATTTGGCCTTTAGGTGTGTTTTCTGCCACTACGTGTGAAAACTTAATTTCAATCGGTTCTGCAAATACGTTAAAACTGGTCGCAAATACGGAGGCAACAGCGAGCATTTTGACTAAGGTTTTGAGTGGACGGGTCAATCCAGTTTGTTGATTCAATATCATCTTGAGTTCCTTTTTCTGTTGTTAGGATTTGTCCTCAGTCTTGGTTAGTTTGTTACCAAGTTTGAGTAGGAGTACAGCCTTGATTTCCCTGAGGTCTGTCTTACTAAAGGCAAATACCACGCCAACTTACACTGGCTTCTGTAAGTGTTTGGTTACTAAAGTGTAGTTCATTTGATGTTTGTCACGCTTTTAGTTTGGTGGGTGAGATCTCGCTCACAGTGATTTTGTGTTTGGGTGGAAACCCACCCATAGTGAAGATCGGCCCCAAATTGACGGCTCTTGTCGTTGCAGATAAATTAAACAAACTTAGTTATTTTGAGATCAAAAAAAGCCGTAAAAGTATGCGATATAACGACAAATATTGTGGTGGGTTGCTTTAGGAGAAGCAGTGTAGGTGAGATGTGAAGTCTAGGGAGGTTAAGTCGATAGCTATCGTAGTCAATCAAGACACAATTCATTTGATGACTGTTAGTCATCCTCTAAAAGAATACGTTTAAGGATAGCATCGCTAGGTAACAAGGCTAAATGGCCTTGTTCATCAAAGTACCAACCGGTAATAAAGCCTTTTTGGCGCATGCTGACGAGATTATGCATGACTTCCCGCGCTTCTTTTAGAGCCGTTTGCTCATCGCAGGCGTGGGTATGCTTTAAATAAGTGGCAATATTGGCAAGAGAAGCGGATTGACTGACGCTGGCCATAATGTTGATCTCCAAAAATGCTAAAGCAGAATGAAATCAGGCTGAGTGTCGATAGTCTTAGTATTTAACGAAGTATAAAATGCCGAACAGCATAATTTATCACTCGCTGATTGAGATCAAGCATAGTTGAGTCAGCGCGCGGGTAAAGTTTATTGGGGGAGGAATATGGTGGTCGCTACTGGGCTCGAACCAGTGACCCCCTCCTTGTAAGGGAGGTGCTCTCCCAGCTGAGCTAAGCGACCTGGGATATAACGTGTGTATTGCAGAATATGGTGGTCGCTACTGGGCTCGAACCAGTGACCCCCTCCTTGTAAGGGAGGTGCTCTCCCAGCTGAGCTAAGCGACCTGGGATATAACATGTGTATTGCAGAATGTGGTGGTCGCTACTGGGCTCGAACCAGTGACCCCCTCCTTGTAAGGGAGGTGCTCTCCCAGCTGAGCTAAGCGACCTGGGCATTCTTAAACTACACAATTTTTAAGTCATTTTTCACTAAATAATGGTGGTCGCTACTGGGCTCGAACCAGTGACCCCCTCCTTGTAAGGGAGGTGCTCTCCCAGCTGAGCTAAGCGACCTGGGAATGACTTTTACACATTAATACATCAAGTTATATGGTGGTCGCTACTGGGCTCGAACCAGTGACCCCCTCCTTGTAAGGGAGGTGCTCTCCCAGCTGAGCTAAGCGACCTGGGATATAACATTTTGTATGCCATAATTTCTTTGTAGAAAATATGGTGGTCGATACTGGGCTCGAACCAGTGACCCCCTCCTTGTAAGGGAGGTGCTCTCCCAGCTGAGCTAATCGACCTCGCTGTGTGGAGCCGTATTATAGGGAGGTTCGATCTAGTGTCAACGCTTTTTAGTGAAAAAAGCATTGGTCGCGCTATTTTTGTCCACATTGGCTTAATGCTAATCACGCCGCCGATCAAAGTGTTATTTAATTCGCCAGTCAATGGTACGTAATTTGGACGCTCGCGATTAAATACGAGTTGAACTCATCCCATTCACCGGACTTTTTTGTGGTAAAAGTGCTGAGGAAGTGAGTGATTTATAAAAATTAGCGCACTACGCACTAATAGTATGAGTGCATTGATCGTGTATAGATGCGCGTGTTCGATGGCGCAGATATTTATAGTCGAAGGAATATAGGTGTAGAGATTTAGGGGTTGGAATATAAAGCCTGAAAAATCATCTCAAGTGTTAGCATTCATCAATGGTGGCGATAGCAATAGTGCCACCTTTATATATCGCTTTATATTGGCTTCCCTATAAAAGGGAGGGATTCGCGACACGATTTAACCAGATAAGTGATACTGTGAAGCTTGTCCCATTTGCAGCGCCTGCTTTGACTGTTAGAATAAGCCCACTTTTTTTATCGTGATTGTCTTTATCTAGACGACTTTATATAGGTTAGTGTCCCATTATGACAACTAAGACGCGTTTTGCCCCTAGTCCTACCGGTTTCTTGCATGTTGGTGGTGCCCGTACTGCACTTTATTCTTGGTTACAAGCCCGTGCAAATAACGGTGAGTTTGTATTACGTATTGAAGACACTGATATTGAGCGTTCGACTCAAGCCGCTTGCGATGCGATTTTAGAAGGCATGAACTGGCTAGGTTTGACATGGGACGAGGGCCCATATTACCAAACTAAGCGTTTTGACCGTTATAACGAAATCATTGCTCAAATGTTAGAAAAGGGCACAGCGTATAAATGTTACTGTTCACGTGAGCGAATCGATGCCTTAAGAGAATCACAGGCCGCTAACGGTGAAGCACAAAAGTATGATGGTTGCTGTCGCGACTTACCCGCTCGCGAGACTGATGAACCATTTGTGGTGCGTTTTAAAAATCCAATCGGTGGTTCAGTGGTATTTGATGACCATGTTCGTGGTCGGATTGAATTTTCTAACGATGCATTAGATGACTTGATCATCGCCCGTACCGACGGCGTGCCAACCTATAACTTCTGTGTGGTGGTTGACGATTGGGATATGGGGATCACATGTGTGGTGCGTGGTGAAGACCATATCAACAATACCCCGCGTCAAATCAACATTCTTAAAGCATTAGGGGCGCCGATCCCAGAATATGCACACGTATCTATGATTCTAGGTGATGACGGCGCTAAGTTGTCTAAGCGCCATGGCGCTGTTAGCGTAATGCAGTACCGTGACGATGGCTATTTACCAGAAGCACTGCTGAACTATTTAGTACGTTTAGGTTGGTCACATGGCGATCAAGAGATTTTCTCATTAGAAGAAATGAAGCAATTCTTTAAGTTGAGTGACATCAACAAAGCCGCTTCTGCTTTTAATACCGATAAACTGGTGTGGTTGAACCAACACTATATAAAGAGCCTAGATCCAGAATATGTGGCAACACACTTACAATGGCACATGGACGATCAAAAAATTGATCTGTCAAATGGCCCAGCATTAGCTGAAGTGGTCACTGCATTAGCTGAGCGCGCTAAGACTCTAAAAGAGTTAGCCGCATCTAGCCGCTATTTCTATGAAGATTTTGCTGAGTTTGATGAAGCACAGGCGAAAAAGCATTTACGCGGTGTTGCGTTAGAGCCATTGCAACTGGTGCAACAGAAATTATCAGCATTAACTGAGTGGACAGCTGAAGCTATTCATCAGGCAATTGAAGATACTGCGACTGAATTAGATGTGGGTATGGGTAAGGTCGGTATGCCTTTACGTGTTGCAGTAACAGGGGCAGGGCAGTCTCCAGGCTTAGATATCACACTATTTTTAATTGGAAGAAGCCGTTCTGAGCAAAGAATATCCAAAGCGATTGAATTTGTAGCAGATAGAATAAATTCCTAAAAAAACGAGTTGACACTTTTAGGTGCGCTGCATAGAATGCGCCACGCAGTTGAGACACAGTCGAGCAAATGCTTGCAGTGCACTTAAATGTAGTTCGATAGGTTTGGGGTTATAGCTCAGCTGGGAGAGCGCTTGCATGGCATGCAAGAGGTCCACGGTTCGATCCCGTGTAGCTCCACCAAACTTACCGTAGATGTTAAACGGGAACCTTTTCTAGTGAAAAGTTCAAATTAATATGTCCGGGGTCCCCTTCGTCTAGAGGCCTAGGACACCGCCCTTTCACGGCGGTAACAGGGGTTCGAATCCCCTAGGGGATACCAAATATTGGTTCCTAGCAAATAACTAACGTGTTGTTTGGTAAGAACAAAGTCTAAATTTCTGCTGATACATATACTGCTAAAGTTAGCTGTGTTGACAAAAATTTGGGGCTATAGCTCAGCTGGGAGAGCGCTTGCATGGCATGCAAGAGGTCCACGGTTCGATCCCGTGTAGCTCCACCAATTTACTGCCTTATTAAGCAGAAACGAAAGTTTAAATTAATACACCCAAGGCACACTTCGCTACTTAGAAGAGTGCCTATGAGACCGTAGATGTTAAACGGGAACGTTAAGTTCAAATTAATATGTCCGGGTCCCCTTCGTCTAGAGGCCTAGGACACCGCCCTTTCACGGCGGTAACAGGGGTTCGAATCCCCTAGGGGATACCACATTTTGGTTCCTAGCAAATAACTAACGTGTTGTTTGGTAAGAACAAGGCATTTGCTTCCTAGCCTACTGAAGTGAATGTGTTACAAAGCTCGGTTACGAGTAAAATCATAAGTCCGGGTCCCCTTCGTCTAGAGGCCTAGGACACCGCCCTTTCACGGCGGTAACAGGGGTTCGAATCCCCTAGGGGATACCACATTTTGGTTCCTAGCAAATAACTAACGAGTTGTTTGGTAAGAACAAGGCATTTACTTCCTAGCCTACTGAAGTGAATGTGTTACAAAGCTCGGTTACGAGTTAAAACATAAGTCCGGGTCCCCTTCGTCTAGAGGCCTAGGACACCGCCCTTTCACGGCGGTAACAGGGGTTCGAATCCCCTAGGGGATACCACATTTTGGTTCCTAGCAAATAACTAACGTGTTGTTTGGTAAGAACAAGGCATTTGCTTCCTAGCCTACTGAAGTGAATGTGTTACAAAGCTCGGTTACGAGTTAAATCATAAGTCCGGGTCCCCTTCGTCTAGAGGCCTAGGACACTGCCCTTTCACGGCGGTAACAGGGGTTCGAATCCCCTAGGGGATACCATCTATATTTT